>JAUNBY010000188.1 GCA_030526935.1 Clostridia bacterium | reverse complement strand
GCCCATTGTTATTCCAATTACAAATGTGAACACCAGGATGCCGTAAAGTATCTTTTTCATCTGTTATACTCCTCAATCATGTCTCCTTATTCAGCCATGAAAAACGCTTCCAACTTGACGCGCGATTATTCTGCGCTTACGATTCATTCAAGAACACGGAGAAATTGCGCTATAAATACTATAGCACAGGTAAGCGAGAATGTAAAGGAAGCCGGAGGAAAAATCGAGAGATTTGCCGGGATTTGCCGGGAATACGGATTGGGGAATATGCTCAGCACATCGTGCGGGTATGTGGCAGGAGGCAAAGCGCAATTTGTGACAGCATATACCGCTTAATGAACTCGGTCGGCGGGAACTGGCTACGGTTTACAACGTAGTTATTGGTATGGCGAGAGCGTGTATAATAAATTATTACAGCTCGAATCGATGAAGAATAGAAGCATAACATTGATAAACGCATATTCGCTAATCAATAACTAATAAATTACAGCGATATGCCGTAATGTAAAAATAAACGACGACTATTGACATATAAAAAATTATATGTATAATGGACGTGTACTATAAAATATTATACGAAAGCGAGGTGATGAGCGAATCGGCCGCGGCGCAAAGCGCAATTGGCGCCGTACAATACGCAGATGATACGACATACCCGCCGGACTACAAAATCAAACCACAGAGAAAGGAAGTGCCCTTCATGGATCCAGCGATTACCACTATTGTCATTATGGTCATTACCGCAGTCCTTCTGGTGACGGAATGGATTCCCGCGGCAGCTACGGCCGTGTTATGCGCGGTTTCTCTGGCACTGACCGGGATATTGACGCCTGCGCAAGCTTTTGCACAATTTGCCAGCACCAACATCGTACTTTTTGCGGCCATGTTCATTCTTGGACAGGCGTTTTACAAATGCGGACTTGCGGGTGATATCGCCTCCTACATCCGGAAGTTTTCAAAAAGCGAGAAAAAGCTCGTGTTGGCGGTGCTGCTTGTAAGCGGCGTTTTGTCGGCGTTCATGTCAAACACGACGACAACCGCGGTATTCCTGCCGTTGATTATTGGACTGGCCTCCGCAACGCAATACAGCCGCAGTAAACTGCTCTATACAATGATGGCGTCTGTGGGCATGGGCGGTTGCGTGACCTTCCTTGGAGGCCCGGGTTGGCTGTTTACCAAGGCACAGATAGAAGCCGCTCATCCCGACATGGTCGTAAGCATGTTTGAAGTCGCGAAGGTCACCCTTCCCCTGTTCATCATCACGGTGATCTATATGATGGTGATAGGTTATAAGCTTATACCCGACCGCGCCGCGAAGGAGGAACTTGCCGCTTCCGACGCTGAAACGGGCAAGGAAGTGCCCGCGTGGCAAAAAAAGCTTACGCTTATCGTCATGGTGCTCACCATACTGTGTATGCTCTTCTCGAGTCAGCTCGGACTGAATACTACCGTCATCGCGGTGATAGGCGCGCTTATAATAGTTCTTAGCGGCGTCATGAGCGAAGCCGAAGCGTACCGCGCCATAAGCTGGCGTACGCTTTTTCTGTTCGGAGGCTTATTGCCCCTTTCAACCGCGCTTACGGAAACCGGCGCGGGCTCGATGATCGCGAACGCTATACTGAATATGATGGGGAACACCACTAACCCCTATATAATTACCGCCGTATGTATGCTTATTCCCTGCGTATTGTCACAGTTCATTTCAAACAATACCTGTATGACGCTGTTTACGCCTCTTGGAGTATCGGTCGCGCTTGCAATCAACGCCGATCCTACGGCGGTTATAATGGCAATATCGGTCGGAGCGTGCATCGCAATCGCCACGCCGATTGGACAGCCGGGAAACGCCATGATCTACGGACCAAGCGGACTCAGGTTCTCCGATTACGCCAGGCCGGGTCTTCCTCTTACGATAATACTGTATCTGGTATCGGTATTGCTCATACCAAACGTTTGGCCGTTCTTCTAAACGCTTCGGCGGCCGACTGATCGAATGATCACAGGTCGCAGGATTTTTTGAAAGGGAGCAGATATTTACTATGAATAGAAAATATGATATTCTCCTGAAGGGAGGAACTCTCGCGGATCCCGTGAACAACCTTCATGGCGTTTATGATGTCGGCATAAAAACGGGAAAAATCATTGCTGTAGCCGAAGGGCTGAATACTGGCGATGCGGGGGATGTATTCGACGTGTCGGGGTATTACGTCATGCCCGGTATAGTGGATCTTCATACGCATCTGTCCAAATGGCTGGGCGGCCCCTGCGGACATAAGATGCTTGCGCAGGCGGGGGTCACGACGGCGCTTGACATGTCAGGTCCCATCGACGGAGTCCTCGATTACGCGCGCGACTACGGCGCGGGTCTGACCGTCGCCTCCATCGACAGGCTCACGCAGGGATACAGCATAGACGGTGACGACCCGAGTTACGCGCAATTGGAGCAGGCGCTGAACCGCTGCCTGAAAAAGGGTTCCATAGGGCTTAAGATCATGGCGGGCAATTATCCGCTTACGCCCGAGGCGACGGCAAACGCGATTCAATTATGTAACGACCGCAAGGCATATGTGGCCTTTCACGCGGCGACCGTCAACACCGGTTCGCACATCGAGGGCTTTCACGAGGCCATAAAACTTGCCGGAGATAATTGCATGCACCTGGCTCATATCAACAGCTACTGCCGTGGCCTCATCCGTCCATGCATGGAAGAGACGCAGGAGGCCATCGACGCTCTCGAGGCTCATCCAAATATCCGCTCGGAGGCGTATCTTTCTCCGCTCAACGGGAATAACGGCAAATGTGTAAACGGCGTTCCGGAGGCGAGCGTCATTCGCAACTGTCTCAAGATGGGCGGATACGAGCCGACTGAGGCGGGATACGAGAAGGCGATAATGGACGGCTGGGCGCAGATAAACATGGTATCGGGAGGAGAGACCGTACTTCGCAGCGGAAAGGAAGCGGTTGAATTCTGGAAGGCGATGGGGACGGATACGGGCGTAAGCTTCGCCGTCAATCCGCCTCAGCCGCGCTATTGGTTAGCTACCGCCAAACGCGATGACGGCGAATTCGTCGTCGACGCGATAAGCACCGACGGAGGCGGAATACCGCGCAATGTGATACTGTCATACGGATTGTCGCTCGTGAAGATGAAGGCGCTGAGCATGGACGAGTTTGTAAAGAAGGCGAGCGTGAATCCCGGACGCATACTCGGTATGAACAACAAGGGACACTTGGGATTGGGCGCGGACGCGGATATCACCGTGGTCGATTACGAGCGCCAAAAGGCGTATTTGAGCATTGGAAGCGGAAAGCTTATAATGTATCGTGGATATGTGTGCGGAAAGGGAACCAATATTCTGACCACGGAAGACGGCGTTGAAAACGTGAAAAACTACGGCCTCAACCCCGTCTTGACCGACATATCGAATAGCGCGCTGTATAAAGGAATTTAGGGAGGAAGGCAATGGAATTACACGCTGCACCTGAATCAGAAAACAGGCCGGGACATTATTCAATGGGAGTATCATGCGGAGGGTTCGCCTTCATTTCCGGCCAATTGCCAATTGACTGGCGCGGTACGGGTAAGCTTGTATGCGGAGGTATTGAAAAACAGGCAGAGCAGGCGTTGAATAATCTGGTCTCGGCGCTCAACGAGATCGGATTGACGATAAACGACGTGATAAAGACCACGGTATTGATAGCCGGCGCAGAAAACTGGCCTGTAGTGGACGGTATATACGGCAGGTTTTTCGGCGCCCATAGACCGGCGCGCACTATCATTCCTACGACGTCGCTGCATTACGGCGCGCTTATCGAGATAGAAGCGATAGCCCGTGAAAGGAGTTAATTGATATGAGCGTATCGTCCCCCTACGCGTACATCGATACGCCGGCGCTGCTGATCGATATGGACGTGGTCGGTAAGAATATTGGTTTGATGCAGAAAAAGGCGGACGACTTTGGAGTGGCGTTACGTCCGCATACCAAGACCCATAAAATGCCCGCGCTGGCTCGGATGCAACTGCGAGCCGGAGCGCGCGGGCTCACCGTGGCTAAAACGGGCGAAGCTGAGGTAATGGCGCGCGAAGGCTTCGACGATATATTCATAGCGAACGAGATCGTGGGCGAGGATAAACTAAGGAGAATACTTAAATTGCATCGAACCATGCGCGTCATAGTCGGCGTGGACAACAAAGAGCAGATATTGGCGATGGCGCGCATATTTGACGGACAATCCCGCCCGCTTCCGCTTCGCATTGAAATCGAGGTCGGCGAAAACCGGACGGGCGTTTTGACCGTAGAGCAGGCCGTAGAACTGTCCCGCGTCATTCGAAGCTTCCCGTGCCTCGAGACTGAAGGCATATTCTGTCACGAGGGGCACACCTACAAGGCTGACACGCTTGACGAATGCCGCAAAATGTGCCTGGAAAGTCACCAAAGGATGTTGATGTTCGCACAGGCACTGCGCGCGGACGGAGAGCGCCTGGACACCGTAAGCGCCGGCGCTACGCCGTCAATGCTGACCTCGCCCGTATTGAAAGGCATTACCGAGATTCGCCCCGGCACTTATATATTGATGGACGCCGCGCAGGGGCGCGTAGTGGGGGATTACACCAGGGCGGCCGCAACGGTCCTGGCGACCGTGATAAGCAAGCCGACGCGCGAACGCGTTGTCATTGACGCCGGAGCAAAGGCGCTCACAGCTCAAAGGAGGATCGGAGGCATATGCGATACCCCGGGAAACGGCCTTATAAAAAACGGCGCGGGCGCGCGTATTTCCGGGGTGTTCGACGAGCACGGGATTATTAACGACGGTGATTTCTGGAGTCTTGTAGAAGTCGGCGACAAGATCGAGATCATTCCTAACCATATCTGCCCTGCGGTAAACCTGTACGACCGGGCGTACCTGGTATCGGGCGGAAATGTCGTCGACATAGTAAATATCGAAGGACGGGGCAAAATAAGTTGATAAACGGTCGCGGCGTCGGGCAATGTCCCTCGCCGCGGCTGCCGTTTAGGAGGAATTGCTTTGAAAATCACTGCTATGGAGCAGATATACGCTGGGAAGTACTTATTTGTCAAACTGTATACCGATCAGGGCGTTTATGGAACGGGAGAAGTCGGCGTCTGGGGATACCTCGACGCGGCGGCAGCCGCCCTTAATAAGCTCGAAAAACACCTGATCGGTCAAGATCCGCGCAGAATCGAGCATATCTGGCAGTACCTGTACCGATCGCTTTATTTTCGCGGCTCGGTAATAATGAGCGCGCTATCCGCCATAGATATCGCGCTGTGGGACATAAAGGGCAAGCTGGCCGAAATGCCGGTTTACGAGTTGCTGGGAGGACGATGCAGAAATCGCATACGGTGCTATGCGCCCGTATTCTCGTATACGGCGGAGGGAATGGCTAAGGGCTGTCTGGAGGTGCGGGCTAAGGGCTTTTCTGCCGCGCGCTTGATTCTTCCAGATCTGTCCGCTCCCGTTTTTGAACAGGAACCTCCCCCGACGTTTTCACGCTCTGTAGAGGCGCAAATTGAAAAGATACGCGCCTGCCGGGAAGCTGTCGGAAGCGACTTTGACCTTTGCATAGAGGTTCACCGTTCCATGTCTCCGGCACAGGCTATGGCTTTTGCCAAGGGCGTTGAAGACTTACGCCCATTCTTTATCGAAGACCCCATCCCGCCGGACAACCCTCAGGTTATGGCGCAGGTGGCGAGGGCTTCATCCGTGCCGATTTCCACGGGTGAGCGCGCGATAAATATTCAGGAGATGGAGACGCTTATGCGCCTGGGTGCTGCGCGATATGTGAGACCCGACGTCTGCGCTTTGGGAGGTATAACCCCCGCCAAAAAGGTAGCGGCTATTGCCGAGGCGCATTACGTAGGCGTCGTGCCGCATAATCCGTTGGGACCCGTATCCACCGCGGGCTGCTTGCAATTGGACGCGTGCATCCCCAATTTCGCCATTCAGGAGTTCCCCTCTTTCAATTTGAGCGGCGATGAAAACGCGATGGTTAAGACCCCGCTGAAGGTGGAAAACGGCTATATAGTGCTGAGTGAAGAACCGGGCATAGGTATTGAACTGGCCGACGACATTCGAGAAGCCTTTCCACCGGCTCCACGGGATCTGTCGGCAGTAATAGGCTACGACGGTTCCGTGGTCGACAGATAGAATTAAAGATTCGGATGCCAAAAGCCCATTTCTTTGAATTAAGCCACGACATATAGCTCTGCCAATATGTAATTAGCACCATATATCGTGGCGCAGAGGATGAAAATGGGCTTTTGTCACCCTCAACACTAATTGCTTTTTTCACAAGAATATGGTATCATTAAGCGAAAT
>JAUNBY010000187.1 GCA_030526935.1 Clostridia bacterium | reverse complement strand
GGTTGCAACATGGTAATTTATGTGGTATAATTTGCGAACGCTCAGCTGACCGCGAAAGATTCCGCATATACAGAAGCCTTCGGGATTTATTAACGGCTAAACTGAATCAAAGTAAGTATTTACGGAGGCAAATCCTATGGCAAGATCGCACAGCGAGCGCCTCGCCGTCAATGTCGGCGCGGGCTTTGCGCTGAAGCTCGTAAGCCAGTTGATGAAGTTCGTTATAAAGACCGTGTTTATCTACACGCTCGGAATGCAATATGTGAGCGTTTCCACGCTGTTCACCGATATACTGTCGATGCTGGCGCTCGCCGAACTCGGAATAGGCAACGCCATAACCTACGCGCTGTATAAGCCCATCCGGAATAGGGACTACCCGCGTATCGCGGCTTTGATGGCGTTTTATAGAAAGGCTTACCGCATAATCGCCGCGACGGTTTTTATCGTCGGAGCGGCTTGTGTACCGCTTTTGCCTTATATGGTAAAAAACGTTCCGGATATAACGGAAAACATTTCGCTTATATTCATGCTCTACGTCGTAAACAGCGCCACCTCTTACCTGCTCGTGTACAAATCCACGCTTCTCACCGCGAGCGAAATGCGCTGGGTTATATCAAAAACCAGCATTATATTCACATTCATCAGAACCGCGGCGGAATGCATAGTCCTGCTCGTTTTTAAAAACTTCATACTTTACCTGATGGTCGGAATAGTCGAGCATTTCATCCGCAACTATATAATTTCTCAAAAGGCGACGAACCTGTACCCTCAGATAAAGGATTATCCCGACAAGAGGCTGGAAAAGGAAGAGACCCGGAAGCTGTTGGCCGACGTGGGGGCGCTGTCGCTTTATAAAATTTCGCACGTCATTCTGACGAGCACGGACTCAATCGTCATCTCTCTGGCGCCCGCGCTGGGCGTCATGTCCGTAGGATTCCTCGGCAACTATCGACTTATATTTAATACCATAAACTCAATCGTCACCCAGTTTTACCAGTCCTTCGTGCCGACGCTGGGCACCGTCGCCGCGAGCGGGAATACTGAAAAGCAGTACGATATATTCAGGCTCGTGTTTTTCGTATCGTTCTGGATGGTGCTTTTCTGTTCGACCTCGCTATTCTGCCTGTCGGAGCCTTTCGTTCAGAATATATGGTTGAGCAAAAGGCATGTGCTCGACAGGTCGATACTGTTTGCCCTTACGTTCAACTTCTATGTCAACTGCGTCATCCGCCCGCTCAACGCCTTCAGGACAGGCAACGGACTGTTCATACAGGGAAAACTCAGGCCGGTCGCGACGGCGATACTCAATTTGACGCTGGATTTCGTTCTGGTAGGCAGATTTGGAGTATTCGGCGTTTTGATGGCAACAGGCATTTCCATAGTATGCACTCAGCTTTGGTACGACTCGAGCCTCGTCTATAAAAACGTCTTTAAGAGGCCACCCGTTGAATACGCGAAGAAGTTCCTCGCGCGCTTTGCGATAGCGGTTTTATGCATAGGCGGCACGTATATGCTGTGCGAGTTCGTAAGCGGCGTAATCGAAAATGTGTACATGGCGTTTATCGCGAGGATGCTGTTGTGCCTGTTGATACCAAACGGCCTGGTGATATTATTATACCGAAACACGTACGAGTACAGACAATTCATCTCTCGTCTCGGCTTCTTAACAAGGCGCTTCAGGAAAAAAGCGGGCATGGGCAAAAAGGCGCGGCGCGCCGGTTCATCCGCTGACGTTTCAACCGACGCCGTAACTCCCGAGCAGGAAAACCCCGCCCCGCCCGTTGATATGGACGACGATCCCGGATCATTCCAGGATAACGACATATAGTTCCTCTCGCGTCTTCACCCGCCACACGGCGGGTATTTTATTTGCCCCCGTCACATATAAATTCCTATGGCATTACCTGACGGGAGGACAGTATGCGTTCCTGGGATAGATTGCCGGCTTTTCTCGCGGACGCGCTCAAGGGCGTGGATATGGACGGGCTGTACGAGATACGCCTTAGAACGCATCAAAGAATCGAGATCTGCGACGCGGGCGGATACAGGCTGCTGGGAAGCGAAGTGACGCCCGAACAGATGAGTCTGGCGGTAGCCGCGCTTACGGGACACTCCGTATACGCCTGCGAATCGCAGATGAGAGAGGGATTTTTTACTCTGCCCGGGGGAATGCGCGTAGGAGTGGCGGGGCGCTACGACAACTGCTCGGGCGCGCTTCAGTCCATATCGTCCATATCAGTGAGGGTTCCCCGCGATATAGACGGCGACGGCGACATGGTGATGAAATACTTATCCCGCGGCTTGGGTATATCGAGCTGCCTTATACTCTCGCCTCCCGGAATGGGCAAGACGACGCTTTTGAGGGCGCTCATCAGGCGAATATCGCAAAGCGGCTTCCACGTCGCCGTCGCCGACGAGAGGGACGAGCTGTCAGGCGGTGAAAGCATGGGTTCTTTCGTGGATACAATATGCAACTGTCCCAAGCGCGTATCCATTCCCCGCATAATAAGGGCCATGTCGCCGCAGGTCATAGTGACCGACGAAATAGGGCATTCGACGGACGGCGAAACCATCGCCGACGCCCAGCGCTGCGGATGCGCGGTCGTCGCGACCGCTCACGCGCGCGACATGATCGCGGCCCGGAAACGCGCGACGCTAAGCGGCATGATCGACGCGGGAGTATTCGATCTGTATGTGGAACTGGCGCGCTTTCCCGGACATGTGGCGCGCGTTCTCGGCAAGGAGGGAGGCGTCATTTGGACGGATGGAGCGTAAGACTTGTGGCGGGCGTAATGCTCACATTTGCCGGAGCCTGCGCCGGACGCGCCATGGCCGACGTGAGGAAAAAAAGGGTCAGGCAGCTCAAGGACATATGCCGGGCGCTTGAAAGGCTTCAAATCGCGATGATAGAAAGGCGAATGCCTCTTGAGCAGGCGCTGACAGCCGCGGGATGCGAGGGCTTTGCGGCGGTATCTTCTCTGATAAAATCCGAAAGGTCGGTCTATGACGCGTGGAAAAAAGCGCAGCAAACGCTTCGCGCGAAGGGCGCGGCGCTTTCCATGCTTGAAGGCGAAGATATCTTAGCCCTCGACAATATGTTTTCCGCATTAGGCCTTACCGGACTTTCCGAGCAAAGGCTGTTATTGTCCGACACGGGCGAAGCCCTTCGCGCGCTATACGATTCAGCCCGAAAAAAGGCCGACGAGCAGGCGAGGCTCTATTCGACGCTGGGTATGCTGACGGGACTGGCCGTCGCAATACTTTTAATATGAGCGGAGGAAATATGGACGTCGATCTTATATTCAAAATAGCCGCCATAGGCATATTGGTCGCGGTGCTCACCCAGGTGCTTTCCCGCGCGGGGCGCGACGACATGGCGATGATAACGGCATTGGCGGGGCTTGTAATCGCGCTTGTCATGGTCGTAAACCTCATATCGGATTTCTTCGGCGATATGAAGAACATATTCGGATTATACTGATATGGCGGCACATTCGATATAGACGGGTATGGAAAAGAGGTTTGGCGATATGACGGTTGTGAAGGTAGCGGGGCTTTGCGTTGCGGCGGCGATGATGTGCGCCACGATAAAGGTGACAAGGCCCGAAATAGCCCTCGCGCTGTCTATAGCAGCGGGCGTCCTGGCGATCATATGGTCAGTCGAATACATAACCGCTACTATAAACGAGCTTGCAACCCTGGCGAGCGGCGCGGGATTGGAGTCCGGGGCGTTCGCGACGATGCTTCGAGCGGTCGGAATAGCCGTAATAACGGAATTCGCGGCGAGCATTTGCGCGGACGCGTCGCAGACGGCTCTCGCGGGCCGCGTCGAGTTTTGCGGCAGGGCGGCGCTTTTGGCGATGTGCGTGCCGATACTGACGGGCATAATCGCAAAACTCGGCGAATTGATGCAATGAAAGCGGCGGCGTTTATTGCTATCGCGGCCATTCTGATATTCGGCGCGGCCTGTGCCGACGATAGCGCCCTTGACAGGGTCGATATATCCTCTATGGTCGAATGGGCGCGTTCAGCCAGCGATATGGACGTGAGAAAGACGATTTCAAAACTCATCAGCGGGGAATTCGAGATAAGCCCGGAATCGGCAATGGAGGATATAAGGCGGATAGCTTCGGGCGAAATCAGAAAGGCCGCGCGGTATGTAGCTCTGCTGTGCGCGCCATGCCTGATACTTGCGGCGCTAAACGTCGTCTATCCCAAAGGCGACGCCGTCTATACGCTGGGACTCGTCTGCTCGCTCGCGGTCACGGCGACGCTC
This sequence comes from Clostridia bacterium, assembly GCA_030526935.1. GTDB lineage: Bacteria > Bacillota > Clostridia > Christensenellales > Aristaeellaceae > JAUNBY01. The sequence goes on along the minus strand of JAUNBY010000187.1, from coordinate 2,100 downwards.
GTGACCATATTCGCCGACTGCCTGATAATCACCCGCGATTTTCTCAACGCCATAGGCGGGCTGAACGAGAGCGTCTACCCCATACTCGCGGCGCTATTGGCGGTGTCGGGAAAGACCGCGGCCTCGGCGCTTTTCACGCCCTCGGCGGCGCTTGCAGGTTCCGTCGTATCCTCCGTTATCGCCACATGGTCTCCACTCTTCTCCGGCTGCGTCGCCGCGCTCGCCGCCGCGGGACAACTGTCATCCTCCATAAAGCTCGACGGCCTCGAGAAACTGGTCAGGCGCGTTTACAATTTCGGACTGGCGGCTGCCATGACGTTGATTACATGCCTTATGGCGACTAGAGGCGAATTGGCGAAGGGCTACGATTCGTCTTCCATACAAACCGCGAAATTCACCGTCGGAAGCCTTCTTCCCATCGTAGGGGGCGAGGTCGCGGACTCGATTGACTCGCTCGTCGCCAGCGCCTCGCTCGTAAAAAACGCCGTCGGCGTCACGGGTATCATACTTCTCGCGTCGGTATGTATGCGCCCCATAATCGCGCTCGGCGTCGCGGCCCTGGTCGTAAGGCTGTCCTCCGCCCTCGTGCAGCCTCTTGGAAAAAGCGCTCCTCAGATGGCGTGCGAGCGCTTCGCGGACGCCCTGGACATGCTCCTGGCCGCCTGCGCGGCGTCGGGTGTGCTCGTGATGATAATGATCGGGGCCTCGATGACGCTTTTTGGAGGATAATTATGTGAGGGAACTGATTATGAGGCTTTTGACGCTATGCGCCATATCAGCCGCCGCCGAAAGGATGAAGCTCGGTCGGGCAATAGGCCATATATGCTCGCTTCTGCTTATAGAAGCGATAATCGAAATGATCGTCGCGATCGTCGGACAAAACAGTTAGCGCAAAAACGACGCAATTGGGGAGTGATTCCGGTAAAATTCTATGAGAACCTCGGAAAAATCCCATATATTCGCCCGATTGCCGTCATCGCCATAATCGCCGCGATATGCCTTATACTCTCGGGTATGAACGAGCGAACGGACGGCGGCACAGATGTCTTGTCGGCGGAGACTCAGCTTGAAGCCAGGCTCGCGTCGGTATTGTCAGCCATGGACGGCGTGGGCGAATGTCGGGTCATGATAAACGCCGACGAAGGCGTTCTCATCGTCGCCAAAGGAGCTGAGGACATATCGGTCAGGCTTGAGATAATCCGCGCGGTGAGGGCGCTTTTGGGCGTCGAAAGCGAGCGCGTCGAAGTGCTCGCCATGGGGGATTGAATATGGCAAAAAGCGCGTTTCTCGCAGCGGCGATACTGATACTCATCCTTACCTTCGCGGCGCTTCTTCCGAATCTATCCGACGACGAACAGCCCTCCGGTTATCAACAGGTCATCGAGCCGGTCGAAACGAGTCGCGATCCCCTTGAGAGTTTCAGACTCAATAGAAGTCAGGTGCGCAAGGAGGAACTTGAACAGCTGATGACGGTCATGACGTCTTCCGATATAGCGGAGGAAATACGACTCGACGCCGGAAAAATGAGGCTCGAACTAATAAACAATATGGAAAGCGAGGCGACTATAGAGGGCATACTGACGGCGCGGGGATTCGAAGATGTCGTTTGCACCGTACACCGCGACTCGGTAAACGTGCTCGTTCGCGCAGACTCTGTCACGCGGGATCAGTCGGCCGTTATCATGGAGCTTGCGATCAGGGAAACCGGGCAGTCGGCCAGGAATATAAAGATCATCCCCGTGGACGAGTAATTTTCAGGAGATGCCGTTTCTGCCTTTCTGCGCAAATATGCACCGCTTTGCGTGCGTTGTATATCGGCAAATCGGGATTTGTGCAGATGTTAGGTTTCATTGTAGGCATAAGATATAGCTTTCATTTATTAATTAAGAACAGTCCGACCATACATACTAATATACCAATTATTTTAGTCATACTTATAGATTCGTGATATGCAAAAATTCCGACAATGATTAAACATACCGCAAGAATAATACTGTAAACAAGTTGTCCGCTGCTGACATTCCACCCTGCTTTATACATATAGATAGAACCGGCTTCCAACCCTACAATTGCCAGACCAAGAATAAAACTGCTCCAGTT
>JAUNBY010000186.1 GCA_030526935.1 Clostridia bacterium | reverse complement strand
AATGCGCTTGCATCAGGCGCGCGAATCGTTTAGAATATAATTAAGGATTTACTACCGTTTTTATATCACGGGGGTTAAAGTGATTATGAACGAAACCGGCCCAAAGAGCACTGTTATTATAAGCGATACCCTCAGAGGGTATTTTGATTCCACGCCGGATCTCGTGTTTTTTAAAGACCGAAATCTCGTCTATCTCGACGCCTCGCTTTCCTACGCGAAGCTCGTCGGGCTTCAAAGCGCCGGGGAGATCGCAGGAAAGACGGACTTCGATTTTTTTCGCGATTATTCGCTGGCCAACAAGTATCGCTCCGACGATCGCCATGTAATCGATTCGGGAGAGTCCCTCGCGCCATATACCGAGCCTTTTCAGACGGGCGACGGCAAATCGCGCTGGATAACGACAATAAAGTTTCCCATCAGAGACGAACGCGGCGATATAATCGGCATGTGCGGCATAATCCGCGATAATACCGAACTTATAACGCTCGAGAAGGAAAAGGAATTTCTCGAGGACAGCGCCGAGCGCTACCGCATAGCCCTTTCGAATACGAACCTGGCGATTTGGGAATACGACATCGACAGGCGCCGCATCATACAAAGCGATCGCGCCAAAAAAAAGTACGGTTTTCCGACCATAGTCGAAAACGTCCCCGATTCCCTCGTCCAGACGGGCTATATACACCCGGACAGCGTCGAGCCGTTCATGAGTATGTTTCAACGCCTGTTCGACGGCGAGCGCATGGTCGAAGGCGTGTTCCGCGTTAAAAGCACCGAGAGCGGAGAGTACTGGTACGAACACGTGCGCTATTATCTCGTTCTCAGCGATGAAGGCAAGCGCCGCCGCGCCATAGGCATGTCCGAGGACGTGACCGACAAATACGACTCTTCGGGCTTTAACGACGGCGAGTTCCATATACAGGCGGCGATGACTCCCGATATGCTGTTCACGCTTTTGATAGACGTCGAAAAATGGGAGATTGTCCGTTCCGCTTTCGCCGACGACGCCACCCGCGTCAGGTTCGAAAAAAACTCGCTCGACGAATATATCACCTGCTTCAATTGCGCGATGAAAGATGAATCGCCCGAGGACGGCAAACCCATGCCCCTCTCCCGCAAGGCGCTCATGATCGCCGGATGCGATGGAACGCAAATGCCCGGATGCGAATTTAAAACGAAGACCGCCGACGGACGGGAGCGCTATGTGCGCGCGAATGTGCGGCTTTTTATCGACCCGTCTAATTCAAGGCTGATGGCGCTTTTGTCACTGCGCGATATAGACGAGCAAAAGCGCGACGTCGACAGGCTCAGGATGGCCGCTCAGTCCGACCTTATGACGAACCTGCTCAATCACGATACCGCTTTGAGCCGCATGAGGCAGTACGTCGAAAACGATAACCCCTTCGACGCCTGCGCGCTTTTCATGATAGACATTGACAATTTTAAGCTCATAAACGACACACTCGGCCACCAGAAAGGCGATGACGTGCTCATCGATGCGGCAAAGGCCATAACCGGCATTTTCAGGCAGACCGATATTATAGGGCGCGTAGGCGGGGATGAGTTTCTCGTATTGATGAAGGGCGTGTCGAGCGTGGATATGGTGCGCCGCAAGATGCGCGAGGTCATCTCGGCCCTGCAATTCAGAATAATGGGCGACGCGTGCGATATGGACATGTCGGTGAGCGTGGGAACAGGCATGACCTCGAGCGATCCAAAGGGCTTCGAGCAACTGTACAGGGAAGCCGACCGCGCGCTTTATCAGGCCAAGGGCGCGGGCAAAAACCGGGGCGTCATATTCGGCGACGGCGAAGACGGCGCGAATGACGTTTCAAAGCGCCCGGTACAATCGGAGTGCGCCGAGGTAGTGCAGCTTCATACGCTTCTGCGGCATATGAACGCCGGAGTCGTCGTCGGGACGGTGGGCGATGAGGTTCGCATAACCTACGTAAGCCCAAGCTTCTATACCGCGTTTAACCGCAATATGCAGTATCTGGGCGGCAATGAAAACGAGCTGCTTAAAAAGGTGTACCCCGAGGATTACCCCGTATTATTGGCGGAAATGCGAAAAGCCGCCGAGAGCGGCAGGGGCGAATGCGCCTATCGCGTGGACGACGGCGCGCTGTGGCGCCATATACGCATGAACCGCCTTCCGGATATACACGACGGAGCCGATCCCATGATAATCGGCGTAATAACCGATTTGACCAGCATAAAAACCGCGGAAGAGGAGCTTCGACAGGCTCAGGAACGCTACCGTATAGCCATGGAGAAAACCCGGAGCATGCTCTGGGAGGTCGATTTATCCACGCGCACACTTTATCACTCGAAAGAGGTAACGCGCTTTTTCGGACTCGGAGAAGATATCGTCAGTAACGTGCCGGAAACGCCGCTGGCCGAAGGCGGGATTCATCCCGATAATACCGAGCAGTACGTCAAAATGTACTCGGACCTTTACTCCGGCGTCGAGGGCGGAGTGTATCTGCTGCACCTTCGCGTAAGAGGCGGAGAATACATGCAGTTCAAAACGTCGTTCGCCTACCTGCGCGACGATAAGGGGCGCCCCATCAAAGCCATAGGCGTGTACGAGGAACTGGCGAACATAGAGCCGGATATACGCGCGTTCCACGAGGAAGAAAGGCTGATGGAGCTTGTCGCCCCGTCGATTGACGGCGCGTTGAGCGTGAACGTGACGAGAAACGAAATAGTATATCTTCACACGCGCGGCAAAAACTCCGAACGCGTCGAATACGATTCGGTCATAAGGGAGGAAAGCCTGCTCATACCCGATCTCGACGAGAGGAACGGCTTTTTGCGCGCGTTCTCGCGCGAGAATATACTAAAGGCTTATAAGCGGGGCGAAAGCTGGCTCGTGCACGAGCACGGGCGTCAATTTCCCGAGGGCTGCCTTTTCGTCAACGTGACGATGAAGCTCATAAGGCATCCCGCCAGCGGGGATGTGTACGCCTTCGGCTTCTTGCGGGATATTAACGTCGCCCGTTCTCTTTTGCTCAATACGCAACAACCGTTCTTCCAGGACGAGCAGACGCTGCTTTACGGCGCCGATACCATGAGGCGCGTATTTAACCGCGTCGCGTCGGGCGATGACGGTGCCGACGATATAGTCGTTACGGTGCTCGAGTTTTTCGACGCCGAATCCAGGCGCAGGCAGGACGCCGTGTCGTTTAACAAGGTAATGTCTACGGTGGGGAGGCTGTTGCGCGTCGTGACCGACGGCTCGACCATAGCCGGAAAGCTCGACGAAGACCGGTCGGTGCTCATAAGCCGCAGCGCCACTACGCTCGACGAATACCTCAATCATATCAGAAACAACATTCAGCACATGCTCATGATACTCAGGCAGATGTATCCCGAGCGCTCCTGCGCGTTTTTTGCCGGTGTAACGACCTGCGCCGGCGCCATGCGCGATTTCGACGAGGCGATAAGACAGGCGGGCGTCGCCTGTTCGATGGCTCATGAGTTCGCGGGCAATCCCGTAAGGCAGTATACCAGGCTTGATATGGGGCCGGACAAATTGCCCGTCTACGCGCATTCCTATAAACACAGGATACTCGTCGCCGACGACGAGCCAATATCCAGAATCCTCCTCAAAAACGCGCTCAAGGACAGCTACGCGGTCGACGAGGCGCAAAACGGCGCTCAGGCGATCGAAATGATAGAAAAAACGGATTACAGCCTCGTTATATCGGATATAATGATGCCCGGAAAAAGCGGTTGGGACGTCCTCGACGCCATAAGGGAAAAGGGCCTTCAGAACAGGCTGCCGGTCATAATAATCACCGCCGACGACAAGCCGGAAAGTCAGGCCAGGGCCTTGGACATGGGCGCGTCCGACGTGATTGTCAAGCCGTTTATGACTCTTCTGCTGCGCTCGCGCGTTCAAAATCTGATAAGCCGTCAGGAGGCCATGCGGACGAGCGAGGAAAACCGCCTGTATCAGCTTCGCTTCGAACAGCAGGAACAGCTTTTGCGAAGCGCCCAGTACGACGACGTGACCGGGCTTTATAATCGCAACGCCTTTTACCGGCGCGTCCGCGAGAAACTTGACGAAAACCCGGGCGGGAAATACGCCATCATAAGATGGGATATGGACAACTTTAAGATGCTCAACGACTCGCTTGGCGCCTGGATGGGCGACAAGGTGCTCAGGGACATCGCCATATCCGTTCAAAAGCGCCTCCCGCAGGGAAGTGTGATGGCTCGACTTGAACGCGACCACTTCGCCGCGCTCGTTTCCCGCGAGCAGGTGGATCTCGACGGCTTATACGACCAGATCTCGGGCTGGACGACGTCGTACCCCATAGAATTCCGGTTTTCCTTCCGCATCGGAATATACATCATAGAAGACGCGGGCGTGGAGCCGAGCCTTATGTGCGACAGGGCGATGCTGGCGCTGTTGACGGTCAAGAATAATTTTGCCGACCACTTCGCGTATTACGACGAGTCGCTTCGTAAAAAGATGCTCGACGAGCAGCTTTTGATAAGCCAAATGGAGGCTGGACTCAAAAACGGCGAATTCGCGCTGTACTACCAGCCGCAGTTTGACTTTTCGGACGATCCCGCGTCGCTTATTGGCGCGGAGGCGCTCGTTCGCTGGAAACACCCGCAGCGCGGACTTCTCGCTCCCGCCGCGTTCATACCCCTTTTTGAAAAAAACGGCCTTATAATGCGCCTTGACCAATATGTGTGGGAAAAAGCCTGCCGCCAGATGCGCGCGTGGCTCGACGCGGGAATTAGACCCGTGCCGGTATCGGTAAACGTGTCGCGCCTCAACGTCTACAATCCCAATCTGGTAAATGTCATAACGGGGCTTGTAAAGAAGTATGACCTGAATAAAGACCTCATCCATATAGAGATAACCGAATCGGCCTACGCGGACGATCCCGAACTGGTGATAAACGTCGTAAAGGAATTGCGCGAAGCGGGATTGCGAGTCCATATGGACGATTTCGGAAGCGGCTATTCGTCGCTCAACTCCCTCAAGGACGTCCCCGTGGACGTACTGAAGCTCGACATGCGCTTTTTATCCGAGATGGACACAGAAAACGAATCCCGCGCGGGTATAGTTATAAGCTCCATAGTGCGAATGGCGCACTGGCTGAATCTCCCCGTGATAGCGGAGGGAGTAGAAAACTCGCGACAGGTGGACTATCTGCGCACAATAGGCTGCACTCTTGGGCAGGGATATCTGTTCGGACGCCCCGTACCCGTCAGCGATTTTGAATTGCTCATGAACAGCGGAAAAACCGGTTGGACAAGCGGCATATTGAAAGTGGACGGTCATTTCGACAACGATGAATTCTGGTCGCCAACGTCGTTAACCACCGTCGTCTTCAACAGCTTCGTAGGCCCCTCGGGCATATTCGAGTACGCCGACAGGAAGCTTGAACCCGTAAGGCTCAACGATAAGTATTACGCGGAGCTTCAGACGACGCCTTCCATAATCGCACGTATTCGCGACAACGTACTCGTTTCGGTTCACCCTGACGATATGGCTAACTTGATAGCGGCGCTTGACGAAGCCTCGCATGGCAACGGGGAGATTCACGCGGAGTTTCGGGTGCTCCATCGCGATTTCAACATAGGCCCTCAGTGGATACGCATACGCACGCGGCGCATCGCCCAAAGCGGCGCGAGATACGTGTTGTATATGGCGTTTGAGAATATTACGGCGCGCCGGGAAAGCAGTGAAAGGGAGAAGCGTCTCATCGAAGCGACGCGACGCGCCATGCTCGAACAGCAGGCCGAAAACAGCCGCCTGCGCATAATTCTGAATCTGTTTAACGCCCTCGTATTCGAATACGACTACGATCAGGATCTTCTGACCTACGATGTAAACCTGCGCGAAAGCGGCTATAAACGCGTTCGCATACCCAATTATCTGAAGAACCTTTCGAAAGACAACACCACCGTACACCCGGACTGCCTCGAAGACTACATCCGCCAGTTCGAAATATGCCGCAATTCCACGTCGCGCGTCGTTTTCGATTACATGGTCGATAACTTCGGCGACGGCTACCGCTTAAATCGCGGACTGTTGGAAGGCGTAGCCGACGAGTACGGCGCGATTCGCCGTCTGGTGGGCGTCGTATATGAATTAAGGGACGATATTTAGCGTTGCGACCGCGGCGAACGTTTATATTGACCATTGTTTCGTCGGCAAGGTAATTCAATTCGGAATGCGGAATTAAGACATACAGCAACCCCGTAGGGGCGCGCTAGCCCTCTCCTTTGGAGAGGGTGCCCGCGAAGCGGGCGGGTGAGGTTCGCGCGCCCGCCAGCCCGTAATCAGCGGGTTTGCGGCCGAGTGTTGGTTTGGCCGTTCCCCATGCGCCGCCCGCTGTCGGCCGCAAGCCGCGCGGCAGGCAAGCGGGCGGGCGCGCAATGCGACGCCCCTACGCAAACTTTGCTTGTGTTT
>JAUNBY010000185.1 GCA_030526935.1 Clostridia bacterium | reverse complement strand
CGCTTGAAGAAGCGAGTAGGTCAGAATTCGAGGGGATTGAGGGTGATGGCGATCTCGCCGCCCTGTTCGGTAAAGTCAAAGTTTTCGCTCACCGACTCATATCCTGCGGGAACCATCAAAACGTGTACGTTGTAGGGATAAGGATCGCCCTCGAAGCGAGCCTCGCCGTTTTCGTCGGAGATTATCACGCTGCAGGTTGTATCGTCGCAGAACTGCGCTAAAACGCCCTGTATGGGATTGCCGTCGGGATCGGTGAATTTGACGACATAAGCCTGATCCTGCGCTTGTTCCTCTTCGGCGTCCTTTTTTGCTTCTTCCCACGTCTCGGCTATTACGCTGTTCATATCGAGCACGAGTGTGCCGTCCTCCAGCCCGTAGTAGCCCGCGTCCGACATGGCTAGCTCCGTAAACTCCTCCGGCGTCGCTTGCGTAATCACCATGGACAGGATAAGCTTCATATATGTCTTGAGACCATCGGCGGAATTAAACACCATGTCTGAATTACCGTTCACGTTTGCCGCGGCGTTTGGCAATACCACTATGACGGCGCCCGATTCCACGCTTGCCATATCGCATGTGAATATATATCCCTCGTCGTCGCAGGGAAGGCTGCTGAGCATTATGTATTCAGTGTTCATTATGTCGCGGGTGATGCGTATAGCGGCAAGATTCAGATTCACGTCTTCGCCTACGAGCACCTTCGCCCCGACCTCGTTCTTCGTCGCCATCAAGTAGGAACCGTTATCTTCCGATCTCACGCCGTCGGCCTGATACAAATAAACAGGTTCGACGGAGTCGTCCTCGTACTCGATGGCTGTCTCGACGCCTGACAAAACCTTGGGTCCCGTGACCTCGGGGATTACATACTCAGCCGCTTCGTCGCCCGTCAACAGGCGCACGTTTCTGATTCGGCAGTCCACGTCGTAGCCGCCCTGGGAGCCCTTGACGAACAGGAACGTGAACCTGTCCACACCTTCTTCGGTGACGCGAACGGCGTTTTCTACCCAGCCGTCGGTCTGGATGGCGTGAATGTTGACAGCTTCATCCTGCGCGAAGACCACGATCCTGTCGTCAAAGGTGAGTCCTTTGAGCTGGTATTCGTATACCAGAACATCTCCCGGCTGCGTCTCGGCGAGCAATGCAAGGTTTGCTACGGTGTTCTGCGCGTCGAGGTTAGAAGCCACCGCGCAGTCGCCTTCCTCCGAGGGGATGAAGGGCAGATTATCCGCCTCGTCTACAAGACTGTATAATTCCAGCGTACCGCCGGGAATGTTGGCGGCGTCGCTCAACGCCTTCGCGTCGCCCGATTCCGCTAATGGCAGCGCGGGCATTTCGCCAAGCAGTACGGATTCGGTGTAATCGTCGCCAATGAAGGTCTCAAGCGCGTTGACAAGCAGGCGCGTGGAAGTGATCATGCCGGTATGCTCCATGCATATCACTCCGTTGCGGTCGATTATAATGGTGGTGGGGAAGGCGGGCACGTTGTACTGATCCTTCAAGCCTATATCGCGACCCATGGGCAGCGTGGTAAGCCCCAGTTCCTCTTTCAAATCGTTGATGGCCTCGTTAGTATCGCCCTCAAATACGGACAGCGCGATCACGCCCACCTTGTCGGAAAGCTTCGCATAAGCTTCCTGAAGGAAAGGGAATTCCATCCGGCATGGGCCGCACCAGCTTGCCCAGAAGTTTAGCATGACGACATCTTTCTCGGCCAACAGCCCGTACAAACTGACTTCCTGACCGTCCGACATGGTCACGGTAAAATCCGCGGGTTTGTCGCCCAGCTGATAATGCGCCGTCGTTTCTGACTCGCTCGCGAAAGCAAGTCCGTTCAGCAGCGTGAACAACGCTAAAATCAAAGAGATCCACTTTTTCGTTTTCATATGCTTACATCCGTTTTTATTGCGGTTTGCGTCTTCTGCACACGCGAATCTGGCTGATTAGATCCTCGGGAAACGTTTGCCTAAGACAATCAATGCGCGCAAGCGTATCGACGGCGTTATCGACCGCAAGGATTGTCATCTTCTGACCCCCCATCTTCAAATCAACCTGTAACCAGATTGTAACCACGGATGAGGGACAGAAGACTGACAAACAATGTACAAAAACGAAGAATTAACAATTTATGGATCAATCCGCCATGTTGGAGGCCGTAAACCAGCCGCTTGAAAGGCAAATGGGTTTGCGCGTCTTAACAATATCAACGTCGCGGTGATGGATAGCATTGAGCCATGTCCGCAACGCTACTGCTTCTGATATACATCCTCCAGGTAACCTATCACAAATTCGGCCCATGGGTACTGCGACATAAACTCTCCCGAATAAGAGTTCACCGCCGCCGCGTCCAATTCCATAAATCTATAGTAATCACAGTCCAACTGCGAAACGTCCATTGCGAGGCTGTTGTATTTTTTAGTGACGACGCTTTCCACTCCCGCCGCCCGAAGCGCCTGTAACATTGAGGAAATGATTTTCTGAACGTAGTTCCTTTGTTTTTGATTGTACTCACCGTCTTCGAACAGCACTGCCGCGATTTCCTTCACCGAGCATGAACTGCCCGAGCGGTACACCAGATACGCCAGCAATTCCTTGGCTTTTGTCCTTTCAAAGTGAACCCTTTTTCCATCCGCCGTGTATACGTCGAAGTTGCCAAAGCATTTAACGCGCAGAACGGCTTTTGATATGGGCGGAACGGGACGCCTCAGATCATTAAGTTCCGCCCTCACTGCCTGTACGGTCACGGGTTTCATGATGTAGCCGCTGGCGTGAAGCGCCATGGCGTCGCCCGTGTACTCTTCGTAGCCCGTAACAAAAATAAGGTTGATATCGGGATTCAGCTCTTTCAGGCGCTTCGCAAGCTCAATCCCTGTGACGCCGCGCATACGTATGTCCAGAAAAGCGACGTTCGCGGGATTCTCGCTCGCGTATTCCAACAACTTGGATGGTTTTAAAAAGGGAAAGACCAGAGCGTCTGGCACGGCCGCCTTGATGGAATCCGTCAACAGTTCCAGCGCCAAAGGTTCATCGTCCACCGCTAAAATTGTCATGAATGTCATCCTTTCTTTGGAATGCTTATGACGACTACAGTTCCCGAACCGGGGTTACTCGAGATCACAAGTCCGGCGTCGGCCATTTTTGCAAGCCTTTCCCGAACGTTCTCGATACCTATGTGAGATTTCCCGTCCTGGGGTCTCTTTGCCGGGTCGAAGCCCACGCCGTCGTCCTCGACTGTAATCTCAATATTATCGCCTAGCTCGCGCGAGCGTATCAAAACCGTTCCGCCGTCCTCCTTCATGCCCACGCCGTGTTTTACGGCGTTTTCGACTAGCGGCTGCAAACACAGGGGCGGTATGAAAAAATCCATAGTCTGAATGTCATATAAAACTCTAAGTTCGTCGGCAAATCGAACCTGTTCGATGGCAAGGTAGGCTCTGACGTGCTCGAGCTCCTTTTCAAAGGGAATGGAGTGCGTCTGTTCGAGGGCTTTCATATTGCTTCGCAGGTATTCGGAAAAATATATAGTTGTTTCCTTGGCCTTTTTAGGATCCTTTTCGCAAAGCTGGGCGATGGCGGTTAATGTGTTATACAGAAAATGCGGCCTTACCTGCGAAAGCATCATGGCGGTGCGGCTGTTGTTCAGTTCAAGCTCCTGCCTCACAAGCTGCGTCTGCTGTTTTGCCACGCGCTGTCCGTGCTCGACGTGAACGACTATGTAGTATAAAAGAAGCGAAATCGTCGAGGCCGTGTACACAGGCAGCACGTCCCACAACGAAACAAACGCGAAGGATATAAGCGGGATGGCGCTGTAAAGAATTAAAACGCCGAGAACCCGCCGGGTTATCGCCTCGCGATAACGAATCGCCAGAACGATATTGAGAATAAGAAACAGTATGCCAAACGCCTGACTTAAAAAATGCATCTCACCAATCTGACATACCCCGTTTTCATCCCAGTAATAATACATACCGTTGAACATGGAAATCACCCATAATAGCGCCATCACGGCGGATATAACTATGATGATCTTTGGGATATATCCCGGAACGGGAGCGTATTCCCGAATAATGCATACGACAAGATAGCTGAACAGCGCAAAGAGCGCGCTTCCCAGCCCATACGACAAAAAGCTCAGTATCTTCATGACCGTTATCATTTCCAGCACGTCGCACCAAAGCCAGATACACGCGTCGATGGCGTTCATCAGCGCGTTTACCACGAGTATCGCGATTAGTATTCGGTTTGTTTTTCGCCCGCGATCACTGTCCAGCATACAGCCGGTGAGCAGTATGACCGAAACGAGGGCAAAGAAGAATTCCAGACCGGCGCTCATTATGTACATCCCGTTTATCAAGTCGGCCTCCTTATCCAGCCGCGCCCATTGCGCGCGTATGATTCATTCAAATTCGCGTTGACAAAATCGCGGCGGCGTTCTACAATGATTTGCACAGACAAACCGGAGGAATAAACACCATGAAAACATGGCAGCCCAATCAGGAAATCAGCGCTCGCGACCGCGAAATCCTTCAGCCGTTGATCGACAAGGCGAGGGAATTGGGGCGTACGCCCATGGTTAGCGAGGTGCCCTCCGCCGCGTACATAAAGGCGCGTTTTCGCATATGGAAATACGCTGTAATGGCGGCGGGACTGCCCGCGATGAACGATCCCGGGCAGGTGCGCATACGCGAAGCGGAGAGCCGGGCGCGCAAGGCGCGGGAGCAAGGCGGGGAATGACTACTCATCCCATTGGGACAGCATCAAGCGCATCCATCCGTATACGTCCATATCGTAAGCTTCCATCAGGCGATTCCGGTTCAATACGTCAGATACGTCGCCAAGCGCCACGACCTTTCCCATGTTTAAGAGCATAGCCTTTGTCCCATAGGCGCGGGCGAGGCTCAAGTCGTGAACGACGGACAGCACCGCGCGCCCGGGCGACTTGAGCCATTCGCCAATCAGCTCAAATATTTGTTTTTGATACTTCAGATCCAGGTGGTTTGTCGGCTCGTCCAGCATCAAAAGCTTTGGATTTTGCGCGAACACCTGCGCGAGGAACGTCCTCTGCAATTCGCCGCCGGACAGCGTGAGCACCGATTGCCCGCGCATTTTGCTCATGCCCGTCATAGCGAGCGCTTCCTCAATTCTTTCCTCGTCCTCGTCGCTCTTTGCCGAAAACAGGCCTTTTGAATGCGCGTATCTTCCCAGAGAGACGACTTCTTCAACCGTAAATGAGTAGCCCACGAAGTGGTTTTGCGTCAGTACGCCGAGCTCCCGGGCGATGTCGCCGCTTTTGCGCGTCTTTACGTCCGCGCCATTTAAGCATACGCGCCCGGTATACGGCGCGCCCTGCGAGACGGCGGACACAATAGTCGATTTCCCCGCGCCGTTTGGCCCGACGATCATCAGCCAGTCGCCCTCGTTAACCGCAAAGGACACGCCGTCCACAATGGTCAGATCACCATAGCGCACCGTGAGATTCTCAACGTCAAGCATGGCTCTTCCTCCGCGTGGTATAGAAGATGTACACAAACAACGCCGCGCCGATGAGCGATGTCACGACGCCTATGGGCAGTTCAACGGGGTTGAGTAAAATCCGCGCGGCCAAATCGCACAGCATCAGAAACGTCGCCCCGCCGAACAGACACGCGGGCAAAAGACGCTTGTGGTTTGGCCCCGTGATCATGCGCGCGATATGCGGCGTAACCAGCCCCACAAAGCCAATCGTTCCGCCGATGGACACGCAAACGCCTATCAGCGCTGAAGCCGCGATTAGTATAATGAGCTTCACGCGCCTGACATTCACGCCTATATGTCTCGCGTCATCCTCGCCTATGGCAAAGGCGTTCAGTTCATCCGCGTGGAGGAGGATCGCGCCCGCGCAGAATATGAGCGCTACCATGAGTACCAGCGCGTTTGTGTAGTTACTTCCCGATAGGCTGCCCATCGTCCAAAATGTGATGTGCTGCACCTTGTCAGAGGCAAACGCGATCACGAGGCTCATGATGCTGGAGGCGAACATCGAAAAAATCACGCCTATGAGTATGATCGTGTTTGTGGAAAGCGAATAATCCAGCTTATAGGCGAGCGAGAGTATGATTACCAGCGACCCAAACGCGAACGCAATGGCCATAATCATGGTTCCGGCGAACGGGAGTTGCGGTATGGAAATCCCAAACGCTATGGCGATCACCGCGCCGAGGCTCGCGCCGCTGGATACGCCCAGGGTGGAGCCGTCCGCCAGCGGATTTTTGAGAAGTCCCTGCATGGCTCCGCCGCAAATTGAAAGCGAAGCGCCCACGAGCGCCGCGCAGAGAACACGCGGCAGGCGCACGGACGCGATTATCGCGGGCGATTTAATGCTTTCGGGCATAGCCTTGCCCAATATCGTATTGACGATGACGGTAAGCGTATCGCCAAGCGGCACGCGAACGCTGCCAATCGATACGCAC
>JAUNBY010000184.1 GCA_030526935.1 Clostridia bacterium | reverse complement strand
TGTTCCTCTTTTTTATGACCAATATCCCCGCCGTTGACGCCGCGGCGACGGCCACCAGCATCCAAATGGCGCTCACCGCCATTTGCCTCGCCATCGACTGAAAGAACTGTTCGGGTAAAAGTCTTATCATCAGGTCGGTTTCGGGGTTTAGCACCCATAAATCGTTATCGAACAATAGCGAGTGCATCGCCAAAAACGCCCGTGAAAAGTCCCTCGTTATCAAATAAACTCCCGAAGCCGCCGCTACCGCTATGACGCTGACGGCGATGTTCACGCTCTTCAGCGCCCGCGACGCCGACGCGCGGTTATAAAGGCATATGCCGGCGACCATCAATAAAACGCCCGCTATGATAGCCCACATCTCGATCTTTCGGGCGGTTTCAAAAATCCCGCGCACGTCGCGCATATGCTCTATTTCGCGGTCGTTGAACACTCGTGTGGTCTCGCCGTATACGCTGTCTTCGTAATCCAGGTCGTCGTCTTCGCCGTCGCGTCCCCTCAGATACACCGCGAGCGCCCTGTCCGCGCGCCTTACGCCCTCTTCGTCGAGGCCGGTTTGCGTATTGAGGGTTTCGTGTATGGCCATGTAGCGGCCCGAGTCCGTGGCCGTCATGTCCATAGCCCATATCAAGGCTGCTACGACGAGCGCCAGAGCGCCCGCTGTCAGGCATATCCAGGACGCCGCCCGTCTCATAGCTTTTGCAGGTACGCGGTGACGAAGCCCTCGAGATCCCCGTCCATAACCGCGTCTATATCCCCGGCTTCGTAGCCCGTGCGGTGATCCTTAACCATGGTATAGGGCTGGAAGACGTAGGAGCGTATCTGGCTTCCCCATTCGATTTTTTTAAGCTCGCCCTTGACGTTTGACATCTGCTCCTGCCTCTCGCGCTCGTGAAGCTCGGCGAGCTTGGCTCTGAGCATTCTCATGCAGGTTTCGCGGTTTTGAATCTGGCTTCTTTCATTTTGGCACTGTACGACTATGCCGGTCGGCAGATGCGTCATGCGCTCGGCGGAGTCTGTGCTGTTTATGTGCTGACCGCCCTTGCCGCTGGAGCGGTAGGTGTCTATTCTAAGATCCTCGGTCTTTATCTCTATGGCGGCGTCGTCGTCGATAACGGGGGCTACGTCAAGGGACGCGAAGGACGTATGCCTGCGGGCGTTGGAGTCGAAGGGGGAAATTCTCACGAGCCTGTGAACCCCGCGCTCGGATTTCAAAAACCCGTAGGCGTAATCGCCCGATATTTCAAATTCGACGGACTTTATTCCCGCCTCATCTCCGTCGAGCATGTCGAGTTCCCTGACTGTAAAACCCATTCTCTCGGCGAAACGGACGTACATCCTGTAAAGCATCTGCGTCCAGTCCTGAGCCTCCGTTCCGCCCGCCCCGGCGTGAAGCGCGAGTATGCAGTCGTTCTGGTCGTGCTCGCCGGTAAGAAGCGTCGTAAGTCTTAAAGCCTCCAGATCTTCCCTGAGGCTCTTGATTTCCGCTTCAATCTCGGGGACGACGCTCATATCGTCTTCCTCGTCGGCGAGTTCCACGAGCGCCTGACAGTCGTCCGCGCGCGAGATGAGGCGGTTGTAGTGATTGATCTTGCTTTCTACGGAATGCGCCTTTTTGTTTATCTTTCCGGCTCTGTCGAGATCGTCCCAGAAGCCGGGGGAGGACATGTCCTCGCGGTATTCCACGAGTTGCCTTTCGAGATTCTCTATGTCGAGCGACGTTCTGGACTCCTCGATCATATTTCGTATGGCGGATAGCTCCTGATTAAAGCCCTCTGTTTGTAGCATGCTTCACACCCCGCTTACTGATTTCTGCCGCAGCATTCCTTGAACTTCTTCCCGCTTCCGCACGGGCATGGGGCGTTTCTGCCGACCTTTACGCCCGTGACCCTGGGCTTTTTTGAGACGGAACCGGTATCCGCCCCCGACGTCGATAGCGATACGGGCTTAGAGACCTGAACGCGCTCGGGCTTTTTAATGAGCTGCGCCATATAAAGCCGCCTTACGGTGTCTTCCTGTATGAGGCGTATCATCTCGTCGAACATTTCGAAGCCTTCTATCTTATATTCGGCTACGGGATCCCTGTGTCCGTAGGCGCGAAGCCCTATGCCCTCGCGCAACTGATCCATGGCGTCAATGTGATCCATCCAGCGCTTATCGACGGCTCCCAACAGCACGACTCTTTCAAACTCGCGCATGTCTACGCCCATTTCGGTTATCATCTTCTCGCGCTCGTCGTAGAACTTATCCGCCTGTTCGGTAAATTGCGCGATAAGCTCCTTTCGGGACATGTTTTTCATTTCATCAACGGTTGATTTTACGCATCCGGGACGCAGGCACATGCGCTCGAGGTATTCAGCCAACTCGCCGATGACCCAGGTGTCCTCGTCGTCCTCCCTGGCTACGCAGCGCTCGACGGCTTCCTTTATCAGGTCGTTTCGCATCTGCATGACGCGCGAGCGCATATCTCCGCCCTCGAGAACCTCGCGGCGCTGCGAGTAGATTATCTCGCGCTGCTGGTTCATAACGTCGTCGAACTGCAAAACGGTCTTTCTTATGTCGTAGTTTCGTCCCTCAACGCGCTTTTGAGCGTTTTCTATCTGCTTGGACAACAGCGAATACTCTATGGCCTCGCCTTCCTTGAGGCCCAGGCGCTCGACTATGGGCTGTATCCTGTCGGAGCCGAAAAGCCGCATCAGATCATCTTCAAGCGAGATGAAGAACTGGCTTGAGCCGGGGTCGCCCTGGCGTCCCGCGCGGCCGCGAAGCTGGTTGTCAATACGGCGAGATTCGTGGCGTTCGGTGCCTATAATGTGAAGACCTCCGAGCTTTACGACCTCGGCGTGTCCGGCGTCGGTTTCCTCCTTGAACTTGTCAAGCAGTTCGTTAAATACCCGTCTGGCCTCCTTGACCTCGTCGGGGACGTTCTCCGCGTGGCCTATGGCCTCCTCGATGAGTTCCTCGTCGTAGTTCATCAGGCGCATTTTGTGGCGCGCCATGAATTCGGCGTTGCCTCCCAGCAGTATATCGGTTCCGCGTCCGGCCATGTTGGTGGCGATGGTGACGGCGTTTTTCTGTCCGGCCTGCGCTACGATCTCGGCTTCCTTGTCGTGGAACTTGGCGTTTAAGACGACGTGCTTGATGCCCCTGAGCGACAGCATACGGCTGACAAGCTCGCTTTTTTCGACAGATACGGTACCAACAAGTATTGGCTGTCCAGTCGAGTGTCTTTTTACTACCTCCTCGACGACGGCTTCAAATTTGCCCTTCGCGGTCGAATAAACCGAGTCGTTCATATCGACTCTTATCATTGGCATATTCGTGGGTATGGTGACAACGTCGAGCTTGTATATACCCCGGAATTCCTCCTCCTCAGTCTTGGCCGTACCGGTCATGCCGGAGAGCTTTTTATACATGCGGAAGTAATTCTGGAAGGTTATCGTCGCCAGCGTCTTGCTCTCCCGCTCGACTTTTACGTGTTCCTTGGCCTCTATCGCCTGATGGAGACCCTCAGAATAGCGCCTGCCGACCATGAGGCGGCCGGTGAATTCATCGACGATTACGACCTCGCCATCTTTCACGACGTAATCAACGTCGCGCTTCATCATAGCGTTGGCCTTGAGCGCCTGCAATATATGGTGATGTATCTCGGTATTTTCCATGTCGGCGAGGTTTTCAATGCCGAAGAACTGTTCGGCCTTTTTGGTTCCCTCGTCGGTGAGTGAGACGGTCTTCTGCTTCTCGTCTGTAAGGTAATCGCCGGGGGTGATTATATTGCCGTCCTTGTCGGCCTCGCCCTTTCTGAGCCTTCCCACAAAGCGATCGGCGCGCTGGTACATATCGGTGGACTTGTCGCCCTGTCCGGATATGATCAGCGGCGTTCTGGCCTCGTCTATGAGTATTGAGTCGACCTCGTCTACTATGGCGAAGTTGAGCGGCCTTTGAACGAGCCTTTCCCTATAGGTGGACATATTGTCGCGCAGGTAATCGAATCCCAATTCGTTGTTTGTCGCGTATGTCACGTCGGCTGAGTAAGCTTCCTGGCGCTGTGCGGCTTCCATATCGTGGACGATAAGCCCGACCTTAAGCCCCATGAATCTGTAGACCTTGCCCATCCACTCGGAGTGGAAGCGGGCGAGGTAGTCGTTTACGGTGACTATGTGAACGCCGTTTCCGGTGAGGGCGTTTAAGTAGGCGGGAAGCGCGGCGGTGAGCGTCTTGCCCTCGCCCGTTCTCATCTCGGCGATGCGCCCCTGATGAAGCACTATGCCGCCCAACAGCTGAACGCGAAACGGCCTTTGGCCTATGGCTCTGAAAGCCGCCTCGCGCACGGCGGCGAAGGCATCGGGGAGTATATCGTCAAGCGTCTCGCCCTTTTGAAGCCTTTCTCTGAATTTGGGAGTCATCCCTCTCAATTCCTCGTCGGACAGCGACTTCATCGAAGGCTCCAGGGCTTCTATTTTATCCACCAGAGGCCAAAGCTTTTTGACCTCGCTTTCATTGCTCGTGCTTAAAAACTTTTTTAGAAACTCAAACATCCGTTAGTCCTCCATATAGTATGCCTGTCATCATTATACCATAAAGGCGGAGCAAATAACACCGCGAAATATGAACGAGATGACAATCGGGAGTTAAACTTTTGATAGAGCGAACTATATTATCAATCCAAAACCCCTGTATTGAAAATAGAGACCGACCGCGCCCGGTCGATCCCTGTGAGTAGTACAATAAAACTCGAACCAGTGTTTATGGTAAGACGGTTGCGCAAACTATAACCGTCGCTAAGAAACCGGCGGCAGCTTAGACGTTTTTCCGCGCCTTATAAATCAACTTCTCCTTCCGGATTTACTTCAATCGTATCCGGCAATACTTGCGTGAGGACTGTTACGTATGCGGGATCGCCCCACTCGTTTTCCTCGCCGGTCGTGCCATAGATTATCAGGAATACCTCGCCCGCCGCGCTTATTAGTTCGACCTTCTCCGCACGGACGTCGGTGTTGTCGGAGAGGATCATTTCAGCGGTCGACATATCCTGCTCTATGATGGTGTTGCCGTGCGCGTCGAACGTCGCGAGCCTCACGGCGTAGTCATCGGGATTGTTTATGCAAGCCGTATAGCCGTCCGACGACTGGACGACGGACGTGAGTTTTGCGTCTATAAACTTCTCACTGTCGTTATAGATGTACTCGCTCGCGAAAAGCTGATGCCCCGACATGTCGAACGACGCGATAATACCTTGCGCACGCCCCTCAAAAACATCCGGCTCGAAGCCCACGAGAACTATATTTCCGTCGTCCGTTATCAGCGCGTCGGTGAACTCCCCATCAGTCACGCCGTCGTAGCGCCAGAGTATCTCGCCGAGATCGTCAAACGCGATGATGACGGGCGTGGAGGATTGTTGCGCGGCTTTATACCCAAAGGCCAGATGTACGCCGTTTTGCGTCAATATGCCGTTGAACCTGATTGGCTCGGCGAGAAGCAGTTGCCAGAGTTTTTCTCCCTGCATATCCATTCGCGTCACCCGCACTGTCGCAGGGTCGGGCTTGCCGTTTATCAACAGTCCACCCGGCACGGGATATATGCCGTATTCGTTCCTGGACAGGCAGTCGGATTTCATAATATTGACGTCGTCTTCAACTCCGCCCTTTATGAGCATCGCGGAATACTCGGTGTACATTGGTATGTTCCTGAGCACGGCGATGGTTTCATCATCGATGAACTTAGCGTCAGTATAGACGCTGTCGTTTAGCGTATAGGTGTCAAGATCCAGCGCGTCACGGCTGACCTCCAATCTTTCCCAATCGACGAATGCCTCGACATCACAGGTGATGAGCTTGCCCATCTTGATGGCGCCGGTATCTATGTAGCCGGATAAGAGGATTTTATCGTCCCCGGAAACGTCCACACTCGACAGATGGAAGTCTGAGGGACTTATCTGCTCGTTGTACGCGTGAAAAGGCCATGTCGTCGTAATGTTCTCGACCGCCCGCGCGATTTCTTCCGGCGATGTCGCGAAGGCCGCCGCCATCAGTATCACCAGCGCCGCCGCCAGACACGTAGCCGCGAGCGAGAAGCGGCGATATTTCATTATCCATACAATGCGTTCCTTTATCGCGAGGCGGCTGAAACCTCCGCTCAGCAGTCCCTTATCGGAACATTGAAGGTTTAAAAGCGCCGAGGCGTACTCTTTCCTTCCGTCATGTCCAATTTTGCGCATAACCGCCGCGTCGCAAGCAAGCTCTGTGTCGCGCGCGTAGACCTTTGCCATTATCCAGCACAGCGGGTTGAACCAGTGAACGCAGCAGCAAAGAGCCACGAGAGTCTTCAGTGGCGCATCGAAGCGCTTTATATGGATAAGTTCGTGATAAACGACCGCGCGAACGTCTCCCGGGTTCATCAATAAAAGTCCCTCCGGGATCACGACGACGGGTCTTATCAAGCCAAATGTGAACGGAGAT
>JAUNBY010000183.1 GCA_030526935.1 Clostridia bacterium | reverse complement strand
AATCCACGATGATATCGTTTCGGTTAAGTAGTGGGCATTCGCAGCCACTGTCGATCTAGGGTAACAGATCAGAGCGGTTATAGGCGACCGGCGCGATACCCCCCATCACACGGTTCGCGAGTCCAGCTTCCTTAGCGACAATAGTACACGCTTCGCAGGTTTAAGGATACGCGCATTCGTACGTATCCTGATTTTTTTATAAGCCCACGCTCCTAAATTTGCTTCGTTCAGCAACTCCAATGACACTTCACGGCTTTACAGCAATGTCCTTAATCCTCAAGGCACGTCAATCAACGTTTTATACTTGAGAGCCTCGTCTTAGACAGATAACTGTCCAGATATATAGATAGTACTTGAGCGGCGTAATCTGACGAGCCGTCGTATTGTATAATATTGCAGTATTATGAATATGTATCCATTATATTTATGCCGCATTTTCGGCGTCAAAGGCTGTTTTTTAACCGTCAACTGCCCGTTAATGAGCTTTCGTTTCAATCGTACTTCACGTTCGACACAGTACGTGCGTTTAAAAATGCTGTTTTTTCAAATTCTCTCTGCCACAGATGCCACAAACGACAGCCCTTAAACCCCTATTACACAGGACTTTTCTATGATGGGGCAGATGTGGCAGGTAATTCTACGGGTGTGAAAAATCGCTTTCTCCTATAGTAGCCCTATTTTCACTTGCCACTTCTGCCCCAAGGGTAAGTAGGCGTGTATTTATTCTACATATCTGGCGGTCGATCTGACAGAAAGCTTATTCACGTTTGCATTCATATTCACTCACATATGAGAATACAGATTATTATAAGAGCTTGACAGATAGAAGATAATTATGATTCCGGGCGTTTGACGTATATATTAACGCCTTCGCATCCTGACGAGAAAAAGCCGGGATATAATGGCGGACAGATGGCACATAATAGCTCTGTAGTCGGAGGATAGCGCCAGAATCACCAATGCTTTTAGAGTTTTTACAGCCTCTTTTAGTGAGCCCTCATTATCGCACGCCTCTTCTGTATGCGGTTCGCCGCCGGGTTAACCGGATATATAACAGTAAATGAAAACGTTATTTTGAGCGATTTAAAACCCTGATTGCGTCTCGGATGGGATAAAGAGATATACTTTCAAACAGATTCGATTCGTTAATAAAGATGAAATACAGAAGAAAAACAAAGATGGCTTATAGTCAAAATAATGCCTTTAAAGATGCATCGCAAAGCCGGTGATTTGTATAAATCAACCAAAGTATTGGCAAAAGAATCGGAATGTGACTATAGTCACGGAAAAATACACATGAGGCATCTATAATGGAAGTGTCTTCGGGAACGTTACCATTGCTGATGCTTTCGCTGACGAACTGGTCGCTGTAGGGCATGGGAGATTGAATATGGAACGAGTATATATGACGGTTTCGCAGGAGAACACTAAAAAGATGCGCAGCTGTGAGAACATGTTCCCATTTTGGAATGGCTTGACAACTTCGCTTCAAAGGGAAATCGTTAAGAAGAGGACAATAAGGTCTTTTCTGCGTCAAACGCAGTTGGAATTGCGAGATCCGATACTAAAGAACTGCCTGTGGACGGTTGCTTACGGCCGAATGGATATCGTTATGTACAGCGCTGAGGGCAGGCAATTGAGCCTTGCGCAGCTGAGACAGGGCGAAGGCGGATGCAGGTTGAGGGGATTAGAGAACGCGAGATACTATGTGGCGGTCGTTGCAAAGGAGGATTTGGGGATATGCGTCATTCCCGAGGAATTAAGCAAGAGACTGTTCGCAAACGAAGAAGTAAAAAACTATGAATTAATGTCGTATGGCAGAATTGTTGAAAAACTGGTCGATTTATCGGGAGATATGGCATTTTCATGTCTTCGCGACCGTCTGATATGTACCCTTAAGGAATATGCCATAGATAAGAATACCAGTGAAATTTATGTTACGCATGAAGAACTTGCAAATGATCTTGGAACCTCCAGAGAGGTGGTTTCGCGAATTCTGAAAACCCTTGCGCGAGACGGAAGCATTACGCTGATGAGAAAGAAGATTGTTCTCAACTAAAGGGTCTTGATTGGGCTAATTATACAATATTGGGATAGCGTGTGGGGGTAAAGATGTTGCCTGAAAACAGCCCGAAGGAGAAACAGGAAAACTGGCGGCGAACTACGATTCGCGAAGTTGCGCGTGAAGCGAACGTTTCCACAAGCACGGTTTCCCGCTATTTGAACCAGTCGGGAAACGTGGACGAGAATACGGCGGCGCGCATTGCGCTGGCAGTGAAGCAGCTTCATTATGTGCCGAGCCTTTTGGCGCAGTCGCTTAGAAGCCGCGCAAGCCGAATTGTGCTATTGGTAGTACCCGATATCTGCAACCCGTTTTATTCGCTGATGTCGAAAACGGTGCAGACGCTTCTGAGGGACAGAGGCTACGTGATGACGCTTTATGATTCGAACGAGAGCGTGCAGGAAATGGCCGCAATCAAAATCGCCAAGCAGATGTGCGCGTGCGGCATACTCCTGGCTTCGATAGACATAAAGGAACCGGTAATACGCGAGCTTATTAGCACGAACATCCCTACCGTAGGGCTTAACGCGTATCAGGAGTACCCGTTTGACACGGTGCACGTTCACGGTTCTGAAGGAAGCTATCTTGCGGTACATCACCTTATGGCGCTTGGACATAGAAACATCGCGTTTGCCGGAGGAACCCCGAATTCCATGATAGGCAACAGCAGGCGCGAAGGCTTTGAACGCGCCATGCGCGAAGCGGGTATAGCGATAAATCCGCGAAATGTGATAGAAATAGGATTTTCTCAATCGGACGGGTACGAAGCCGGACGCTACTTCGCAAAACTCGATGAATTGCCTACAGCTATATGCTGCGCCAACGACCAGGTTGCGCTGGGGCTTCTCGCGGCAATGCAGGAGCGGGGAATTCGGATTCCGGAACAGGTTTCGGTAACGGGGATGGACGACATACCCTACGCCCGAATATCAAATCCAAGCCTTACAAGCGTTACGAACGACAGCGTGGCGTTTGCAAGAGAGGGCGTAAGGATGCTCTTTGAAAGGCTTGACGGAACCGTGACCGGACAGCCCAGAGACGTTGTCATAAGGCACGAATTGATAGTGCGCGCGAGCGTTGGCGCGCCAAGGGACAGAAAATGACCCGGATTAGTGGGAAAAGGTGAACGCACTGTTCGCTTTCTCATACAGACTCTGAGAAAGGAGGCGCGCGCGCGTCGGAATGGTCGTCGGTCGGCGCGGGCTGAACGCAAGGCGGCAAATCTATACTAATAAAAAGTGGAGGTATTGTATCATGAAGAAAATGCTTACAATCGTTGCTTTGGTAATGGCGCTGATGGTGGCGGGTATGGCTCTCGCGAGTGATCTTCCCAGCGCCGACGTTGAGGAGCAGGGCTACGACTTCTATGCGGACGCCGTACAGTACAACGATATTCGCGAATCCCTCGGCGCCGTCCCGATGATCGAGGATGAAATCGTCATTGGATTTGCGACCAAGACCTTTGAAAACGAGTTCTGGCGCATGGAGAAGGAAGGCGCCGAGCTGGGCGCTCAGCTGTTCCAGGATGCCGGTTATAATCTGACGGTTGACGTACGCGGCGCGCAGACAGAAACTGACGAAGAAGGCCAGCTGACGCTGATGCTCGACATGGTCAACAAGGGCTACAATGCCATACTCGTCTCCGGTATATCCGCCGGTAACCTCGTTCCCGGCATGGAAGCCGCCCTCGAGGCCGGAATAGATATGACCACCGTCATGGACGCGTTCGTTCCCTATGCCAGCACCACCGTAGGCGCGTGGCACTATCAGGCGGGCGTTCAGGGCGCCGAGTGGATCTACAACAAGATCGGCGGAGAAGGCAAGGTTGCCTGTATCACCGGTCTGTCTCAGGCGACTGCGGCTCAGGCTCGTACCCAGGGCTTCAACGACTTCTATTCCGATAAGGATGCCATCGAGGTCGTAGCCGTGCAAAATGGCGACTGGGATCGCCAGAAGGCCTATGACATCGCCGAAACTCTCCTTCAGCAGTATCCCGACCTCGCGGGTATCTACTGCAACAACGATACCATGGCCATGGGCGCTCTTGAAGCGGTCATCGCCGCTAACAGCGAGTGCGTAATCGTCGGAACCGACGGCACGAGTGAAGCCATTGAGTCCATCAAAGCCGGAGAACTCGACGCGACTGTCGACTTCTTCCCGTCCACAATGGGCGCCATCGGCGTCGAAATCCAGGTGCGCAAGCTGGCCGGCCAGGAAGTCCCGAAGGTCATCTACGCCCCGCAGTGCGTGCGCGATATCGAAAACATCGATATGAGCTTTGCGGACATATTCGGCTACGAATACACCCCCATCTTCGAATAATCAAAATCGAGGGGGCGGATACAACCGCCCCCTCATATACTAACCATTCAAGCGGAGGACGTAGCCATGGCGAAATACATCGAGTTCAAACATATCACAAAGGTATTTCCGGGGCAGACAGCTTTGGACGACGTGGGCTTCTCCATCGAACGGGGCGAGATCCATGCGATCATCGGTGAAAACGGCGCGGGCAAGAGCACTCTGCTCAATATACTGCATGGCGCGTTTGCCTCCACCTCCGGTGAAATACTTATAGACGGCCGGCAAATTCGCTTTTCAAGTACCGCCGACTCAATAAAATACGGAATTGCCAAAGTTCATCAGGAAATAATCAGCGTTCCGGATATGACGGTGGCCGAGAATCTGTTTCTTGGCAAGGAACCTTCACGCCTGGGATTTATAGATCGCAGAAAGATGATTGCCGACGCCGAACGCATATTGGGACGATTGAGATGCGATTTTAAACCGACGGATCGCATGGGTGATCTTTCGACGGGACAAAAGCAGATGGTCGCAATAGCCAAAGCGCTGGAAATCGACGCGAAAATAATCTCATTTGACGAGCCGACCTCGTCGCTTAGCGACGCGGAGGTAAAGATTCTGTTTGAAATAATTCGCGAGCTTAAGCAAAAGGGAATTACCATACTCTATATCAGCCATAAGATGAGTGAAATATTTGCCCTCTGCGATCGGGCGACCGTACTACGGGATGGGAAATATATAGATACGCTGCAAATGAATGATGTCACGCGCGATGAAATCATACACGCGATGGTTGGCAGGGATATATCGATGTTCGCGCAACGCACGCTTGAGTGTCAGGCACAGATGGACGAGGTCACGCTTGAAGTTAAGCATCTTTCGGGAGAAGCGTTCAAAGACGTGAGCTTCCAACTGCACAAAGGCGAGATACTCGGCTTCTTCGGACTCGTAGGCGCGGGACGCACAGAGGTCATGCGCGCCGTATATGGCGCGGATAAGATCACGCAAGGATCTGTCATATTAAACGGAAAACCCATTGATCCAGCGTCACCCAACGACGCTATCCGCGAGGGTATCGCGTTGATTTCTGAAAACCGAAAGGAACAGGGAATCGTTCCCAATCTCAATAATATGGACAATATGGCGCTGCCGTGCCTTGACAAGTTCCGCTCCGGCGCTTTGATAAACGATCATAAAAAGTATCTTAACGCGAAGGATAAGGGCGGGAAGGTAGGTTTGAGGCCAAACGACCCGCGATTTATGACCGTAAGCCTTTCCGGAGGCAATGCGCAAAAAGTCATACTCGCGCGTTGGATGTCTACAGACGCTAAAATTATGATTTTCGACGAGCCGACCAAGGGCATCGACATAGGCGCTAAGGCGGATATATATCAACTCATGGAAAAAATGGCGGAAAACGGTATTTCCATAATAATGGTTTCCTCGGAATTGACGGAAGTTATGGGCATGAGCGACCGCATAATCGTCATGCGCGAAGGACGCGTCACGGCGGAAATCGACAGAGATCAGTTTACCGAAGAGGGCATTTTAAACTTCGCGGTGGAGGGAGAATAAGCAATGAAAACAGTCTACAAGAAGTATCGACGGGAATGGAGCGCTCTGTTGGCGCTGTTTGTCACGATCATACTCTTCAGCATCCTGGAGCCGGCTTATCTGTCGGTGGCGAATATCTCCACGATCGTCACACAATCCGTGACATATGGACTGATGGGTATTGGCATGACCTGCGTTATCATTACAAGCGGCATAGACCTGTCCGTAGGTTCCGCGCTGGCTTTTGTGGCGTGTATAGCGGCTCAGCTGGCCAAGGCGGGAGTTCCGATCCCGATTTGGGTGGTCATCTGTCTGGCCATGGGCTTTGGACTTGGCGCGTTTAACGGGTTTCTGGTAGGTACGTTGAAATTGCAGCCGTTTGTCGCCACAATGGGAACGATGTCCATATACCGGGGCGTTTCCTATGTCATAACCGGCGGATTTCCCGTTTTGAGCGTTCCCCGCGATTACCGCAACGTATTTAACTTTCGCCTCACCTCCACCATGACTTTCTCCGTGGTAGTGTTCTTTATATTCGCGATTATAATGA
>JAUNBY010000182.1 GCA_030526935.1 Clostridia bacterium | reverse complement strand
TATGGAAGCCGCAAATTCCTCGGGATAGTGCGAAATCATGGTTATGCTTCCTATACCGCCCATCGACAGACCGGTAACATATTCGCGATTTTCATCAACGTTATACTCGCTCTTTACGAGTTGCAGTATGTCGTATGCGCCCTGTCCGAACGGCGAAAGGACCATGTCGTTTCCCCAGTTTGATTCGGCGCTGAGATCGGTATAGTTGCACTGTGGCGCTATGACTATGGCTTCATATCCGTATTTGACGAAACTGCCCGCCGCCTGATTGCGCAAAAGTACCATCTGAACGTCCTGGAAGCGCTGTCCGCCGCCGTGGAGGTAGAGAACAACGGGGTATTCGCGCTGTGGGTCGTAATCCTCGGGAACATACAGCCAGTAGTACATCTCGCCTCCCTCGATGGGGAAGGTCTTCAGTTTGAACGCGTCGGTACTCATATAGCCGGGATCCTCGCGTATAACGGTGTAGTTATACGTCGCATCGCCCGCGACGATTTCAAGCTCGGCGACATATTGCTCGTACAGGCTGCCCTGATCCTGCGGCAGATCCAGTACGTATGACTCACCCGCGGCGACTTCCTCGCCGTTGAAGGTAAAAGCGCCCTCCCCGGCGGGCGTGAATTCCACGCCATATGTGTCGGCTTGGGTGTAAATGTAATAATCAGCCACATCAGCGGCGAACGGTTGCGAAATGATCGCGGTTCTCGCGGCGTCGCGCACGCGAATGTCGGTAAGCGATGCGCCAGCGGCTTCTTCAGCGAAAGCGCATACCGACAGCGACAGGCACAGTACCAATAGCGCCATTAAAAGTTTCTTCATTAACTGAGCACCTCTCTCCATCATCGATTGATCGGGATTGAAATCCGAAATGTTCACCCTGTTTTGCGGCGCCGCAAAGCGAGCCGCGTCGCTTACGCACGGGGCCTCGCCGCAAAACGAGGCCCCGCTGCGCTTACTTGGTCTGCTCGAACATCCAGTCCAGGCAGCCCTCATAGTTGGCGTACATGGGTACCCAGCAGAAATGATCGCTGGTGTGAAGGAAGTTGTGCTTTTGAATAAGCGTTCCGGTGTAGGGTACTCCCAGTTCGTCGAGCGTTTTGGTGATGCGGTAATAATTCTCGGCCCTGACGGCAGGATCGTTTTCGGCCTGAGCGAGCCATATCGCGGTGTCGGAGCCTACGAGATTGGCGAGTTTGCCAAAGTCGTTGCCATAGCTGCAATTGATAATAGCGGCCGCGAATTCGTCAGGATAGTTGGCTATCATCGACAATGAGCCATTGCCTCCCATAGACAAACCGGTTACATACTCGCGGGAAGCGTCGATGTTGAATTCGGCCTTGATGTTTTGCAGTATGTCAAAGGCCGCGACGCCGAATTTGGACATCTGCAGGTCTCTGTCCGCCCATCCTTCGGTCATATCCGGAGAAATGTCGGTATAGTTGCACTGCGGAACTACGATTATGGACTTCTCGCCATACTTCACAAACGCCGAGGCGCACTGATTACTCATGAGTATGTTCTCGGCGACCTGCCAGCGCTTGCCGGAGCCGTGCAGACAAAGCACTACGGGGTAGGCGTTGCTCGCGTCGTAATCCTCGGGCACGTATAGCAGGTAGTACATCTCTCCGCCGTCGGGAAGGGTATATGTGCGCTGCTCGAAGGCGTCTACTATGTCGCCTATGGCTTCCTTATTGATGGTATAGGTGTACACTCCCTGCGAGGTCTCTATTTCGACGACGCCCGTAAGTCCCGTGTAATAGGTTTCTTTGGGCATTCTGTCGCTCGCGGAGAACTCGAAAACATAGCTCTCGCCCGAGCCAACGGCTTCGCCGTTGATCTTGAAGGGGCCTTCTCCGTAGGGGGTAAAGCGCACGCCGTATACGTCGTGCTGCACGTCGATGGAGTAGTCGTACACATCCGTGCTGAAAGCGGGAGTCGCCTTAAAAGAGGGGTCTTCGACCTTCAGGTCAACGAGGGTTCCAAAGCTGTTGCTCTTGGACTGAGAGAACAGCCAGTTGAGCACATCCTGATCCGCGTAAGCGGGTTCCCAGCAGAAATGGCGCATGGGATAGAGGAATACGTCGTCGTCATAGACGGTTCCTGTATAATCTATTCCCGCCTCGTCAAGAGCGCCCGTTATGATGCCGTAGTTTTCGAAATCAACGCTTTCGTCTCCGGTTCCATGAGTAATCCACATAGGGGTTTTATACTCCGCCATGGAAGTTATAAACTTATCAAGGCCGACATCCGTCATAAGTCCGCAGTGAATCAGCGCCGCGGCGAACGTTTCGGGATACTGCGCAAGCATACCATACGAGGCGATTCCGCCCATCGACAATCCGGTCACGTAGATTCTATCCGCGTCTGTATTATACTGCGCGATTACGTCCTGAAGTATAGAGTAGGCTCCGTTTCCGAATACCGTCGCGTTAAGGTCGGTATCATACCAGAAAATTTCCGCGGACAAATCGGTGTAGTTACATTGCGGCGCTATGACGATCGCGTCATAGCCGTACTTGACAAAGCTGGTCGCGGCCTGATTGCGCATAAGAACCATTTCGACATTTTGGAAGCGCTGGCCCGATCCGTGCAGATACAATACCACCGGATACTCGCGCGAGGGATCGTAATCCTCGGGCACGTGCAGCCAGTAATACATTTCGTTGCCGTCCTCGGTAGCCTTAGTGTTGAGCGTGAAGGCGTCGTAGAGGTAATTGGCGTCTTCTCTTTGAACCTTAACGGTATAGGTCACGCCGTTAGCCTCTATAGTCGCGGTGGACTCTACGTCGGTGCGCATGTCCTCGTAAGCCTGCGAAAGGTTGAGTATAAAGCTCGAACCCGACGCGACTTCCTCCGTCGTCTCTTCCACTCCCGTGCCAACCATCGTCACGGTAGCGGGAGCGTCGCCCTCGAAGGTGGGTGTAAAGCGAATGCCGTACACATCGCTTTGCACGTACATGTAATAGTCGGTTACTTCGGGGGAGAATTCCGGAGCCAATACCGCCCTCTGCGCGGGATCTTCGGCTGTAAGTCCGGTCAATCCTCCATCCGCAAGAGCGCCCGCGCTCGACAACAGTAAACCGAGCGCCAGAACCAGGTACAACATCCATTTAGTCTTCATGGTCTTCCTCCTAGTTTTTTATCCCTAAAATACCGCCCGTCCGTCGCGACTTACGGATTGACGACATTTACAGGTTTGTTGTCAATGAACGCCCGCAGGTTCTCAACCGCGATATTCATAAGCCTCTCGCGGGATTCCTTTGGCGCCCAGCTGATATGTGGCGTAATAAAGCAATTTGGGGCGTTCAGAAGCGGATTGTCCCCTCTGATGGGTTCTGTGGAAACGACGTCGAGTCCCGCGGCGTAGACCTTGCCGCTCGCCAGCGCGTCGGCCAGATCCTGCTCGACTATGAGCTGTCCCCGGCTGTTATTGAGGATGATTACTCCGCGTTTCATCTGCTCTATGGTTTGCCTGTTGATAATGCCCTGCGTTTCTTTGAACAGCGGACAATGAAGCGCTATGACATCCGACCTGCCAAGCAATTCGGGCAACGACACGTATTCGGCGAGCGCTCGTCCAGCGTCGCTTTCAAAGCTGTCAAAGGCTATGACCTTCATTCCCAGTCCCCTGGCGATTTTCGCGGTAGCCTGTCCTATGCGTCCAAGCCCTATGATGCCCATGGTCTTGCCGTCGAGCTCGATGAGGGGATAATCCCAGAAGCAGAAATCCTCGCATTTTTCCCAGCGCCCCTCTTTGACCGCCTGAGCGTGGTGCGCCACATGGTGGCATATCTCAAGCAGCATGGCAATGGCGAACTGGCCTACCGCCGCCGTGCCATAGGTGGGGATATTCGAAACTACGATGCCCTTATCCTTAGCGGCGGCGCAATCGACGACATTATAACCCGTCGCCAGCACTCCTATAAACTTGAGGTTCGGGCAAGCCGCGATGGTCTGAGCGGTGATAGGGGTTTTGTTTGTGTATATGGCCTGCGCATCGCCTATGCGCTCGACGATTTTATCCGCCGGCGTCCTGTCGTAAACCGTCAACTCGCCAAGAGCTTCCAATCCGCCCCAGCTTAAATCTCCCGGGTTCTCCGTATATCCATCCAAAACAACTATTTTCATATTAACTCCGGCTTTCTTCGTAAATGATTCATTCCGGGGCGAGATGGCGTCCCGCCCCGCTATTATGGTTATTTCGATTGGGCAAACATCCAGTCAAGTATATCGCTATCGTCATAAGCTGGCACCCACGAGAAATGAGCCGTTGGCGCGAGATATACCGTTGAGGGATAAACCGTCAAATTGTAATCGTATCCAAGCTTTTTGAGCTTCAGCGTGTTGGCGGCAACTCCCGCAGCCGGCATGACATCGTCAACGTGCGTCACAAACCATAGGGGAATATTCGATCTTACGACGGCATCCCACTGAGACAGCGTCATTTCCTGATACGCCGCGATAATAAGCGCCGCCGCAAATTCGTCGGGATACGCCGCGATAAGACCCTGAGTTCCGCGCCCTCCGTTTGACAGACCGGTTATGTAAACGCGATCCGCGTCTATGCTATACTGCTGTTTGATCATTTGAAGTATGTCATAGGCGCCCTGGGCGAAAATGGTAGGCTTGGATTCCTCGTCGCACCACGACAGCACCTCTTGCGGAAGATCCGTGTAATTGCACTGCGGAGCGATTATTATGGCTTCATAGCCATTTTTGACAAACGCGTTAGCCTGAATACTGCGTTGAAGTATCATTTCAGGCGGTTGCGTACGCTGGCCGCTGCCATGAAGAGCGAGAACAACGGGATATTCCTTTGTCGCGTCGTAATCCGAAGGCACGCTCAACCAGTAGTTCATATCCTTGCCGTCGGGAAGCGTGAACGTATTAAGTTCGAACGCGTCGTAGTGGTAAGACCCGTCTTCACGAACCGCCTTTATGGTATATGTATTGTCTGCATCCTTGACAACGATATCATATACCAGTTCTTTTCTGTAGTCGCCGTGATCTTCCGACAGCGCCAATGTATAGCTCTCACCGCCTTTGACCTCGACGTCGTTCACGGTAAATGTACCATTGCCATAAGGCGTTACGCGCACTCCATATATATCGCTTTGCAGCGTAACCTCATATTCCTTGACGGCGGGGTCGAAGTCTATGCCTTCATTTTGCGTGCCCTCTTCGAACTTGATGTCTATTATTTCGTTTTCCGACGCGCTTTTATGCTGGCTAAACATCCAGGCGAGTATTTCCGTATCCGCATAAGCCGGCATCCAACTGAAATGCGCGGTCGGATACAGGAATGTGTTCTGGTCATAGACTGTGATATTATAGGGAATGCCAGCGGCGTCGAGTGCGGCGGGCGTTTCGCTGAACTTCCCATAGTCAACGATAGGATCTCCCTGCCCGAATACAAGCCAAAGCGCTACAGGACTTGACTCAAGCGCTGAAACCAGTTTATCGGTGTTTGTTCCGGAGCAGCAGGCGAGTGCCGCGGCGAACTGTTCGGGATAGCTCGCGATCATGGCCAAAGTTCCGCCGCCTCCCATTGACCCGCCGGTAACATAGACGCGGTTATTGTCAACACTGTACTCAGCCTTTACATTTTGCAAAATCTGATAAGCCCCTTCGCCAAATACAGTCAGTTGAGCCTCGCGTTCATCCGTACCATACATCTGGGAATTATAGTCCCATCCCATCACTTCGCTGTCCATTGTGGTATAGTTGCCGTGAGGGGCAATAATTATTGCGTCTTCATATCCATAGGCGAGAAACGCCGTCGCCTGCTGCGTCCTTTTGAGTATCATGCCGGGTTCCTGGCGCGTCTGTCCGCCGCCGTGGAGATACAGCACTACTGGATATTCCTTATTCGCGTCATAATCCTCAGGTATATGCAGCCAGTAATTCATATCGTGTCCATCGGGCATTGAGTATGTCAAAAGCTCAAACGCATCGTATAAAGCGCTGCCGTCGCCACGATGTACGTTTATCGTATATGATTTATCGCTTACCGCGATAACGGCTGTTGAGACAACTTCCCTTTCATACATGGACTGCTGCTGAGTCAAATCAAGTATAAAGCTTTCTCCGGAAGCTACGCTGACAACCTTGGAATCCACTCCGTCGCCCGACATAAACACAGTCGCCTCATCGTCTCCGATGAATTCAGGGGTAAATCTTACTCCGTATACATCGGATTGGACATACATCGCGTATACATCCGCCGCGGGGTCAAATTCGGGTATAAGCTTAGCCATCTGAGCCGGATCTTCCGCCTTGAGCGCTGTCAATCCGGAAATTGGTGTTCCCTGTTCCTCGGCAAACGTGCCGCATACGCCGAGCATAAGCGCGAGCGTTACCAGAATCGATAGAATCCTTTTCACAGTCCCGATCCTCCTCATATAATTATTATCTTTCATTTCCCCGCGAACGGGACAAACGCAACCCTTTAAAACCTCCTTGCCTGTTATACTTGATTATCACCTGCCAAGCAGCCACGATACGATGTCATAAGCTCCGGGTATGACGGCGATTTTTGAAGACTCATGGTATTCGCACACGCC
>JAUNBY010000181.1 GCA_030526935.1 Clostridia bacterium | reverse complement strand
CCCAGTCCCAGGTACAGCGAGTGAGTGCCCTGCCAGAATATGCCGCTCGAGCCGTTGTTGAGAAGTCTTAGAAATTCATCGTCGTTCAAAAGGTCATCCAGCGAATAAAAAGTATCACCCTGACGGCTGTAGATCCTGTCGGACGGCACGTACAAGCGGAGCTTGGTTATCATGTACCGACCCACATAGCCCGAAAATATGCGGCTCATTTCGTTGTATTGATTTATCTGGCCTTCCTTATCGGCGTCGGTGTTCAGATACGGGTATATGGTACCCAGAAGCGTCCGGGCGCTGTCCTCCGTCTGGCGCATGAGAAAATCGATATCGGAGCGCACGCTCTCGACGGCGGTCTGAGCGCTTCGGCTTATTTCGTCCTCTATGGCCGCGCGGGTTATGCCGGCGGACACGCTTACGCAGGCGATGACGAGCAGTATGAGCGCCGCGAGAAGTATGAATAGCACGGCGTTCGTGGGGTTTTGACGCACCGCCGAAAGCGGCCTGCGCCTAGTCATGTTTACCTGCGGGCTTTCTGGCGGAGCATATTTCGTCGCGATATTCGCCAGGCGTCTGTCCCGTCATTTTCTTGAAGAGCTTTGAAAAATAGCTCGGCGAAAGATACCCCACCTTGTAGCATACGTCGTACAACAGTATATTGGGATCGGCAAGCAGCCGCTTGGCCTGTTTAATCCTCTCGATGGTTATGTATTCGTTGACCGTCTTTCCCGTTTGCTGTTTGAACAGCACGCACATGTACGTG
This sequence comes from Clostridia bacterium, assembly GCA_030526935.1. Lineage (GTDB taxonomy): Bacteria > Bacillota > Clostridia > Christensenellales > Aristaeellaceae > JAUNBY01. The sequence goes on along the minus strand of JAUNBY010000181.1, from coordinate 5,814 downwards.
GGCGAAAGATAGGCGGACTGGGCTAAAGTCGATACCGACAGATGGTTCATGTACTGTTGCGATATGGTTTGCGTTATGCGCCGGATGAGCGCGCTTGGCCACGGCGCGCTTCTTCTGGCCAGAATGCCCGTTACCTCGCAATACGACTGCGTCAGAAGCGACGTCTGCTCCTGCCGGTCGCGGCAGAGTAAAAATCGCTCCATAAGCCGCCTCTGCGAAGCATACGAGCCTTTTTCGCCGGTTTCGAGGTCGGTCAACAGACCCGTCGGCAATAACAGCAGAAATATCATGAAATTTTCCCGCTCGTCTTCCGACTCCATGGCGCGCATATCTGAAAGCGCGCGTTCGAGAGCCGCGTGAACCGCGTCCGCGTCGCCCGAGGTTATAGCCTGCGATATTTCGCGCTGCGCGCGCTCGCGGGCATCCTTGATATTTCCGACTTCCTCGTATTTGTTGACCGAAATGGGAAGGCCGTCGTCGAGAAGGTATCCCTTGCGAATGGCCTCGCACGCGCTTTGGAAGGCAGCGCGTATCCTGCGAAGTCCTGAGAACCTGTCGCTTATTCCGATGGTCACATCCATACCGAAGGTTTCAGACATACTCGCGCGAAGCTGCTGCGCTATGGTTAAAAAGTCTTCCTCGCAGTCCTCGTTTTCGGCGTTTACTATCAGAACGAACTCGTTTTGCCTGTCCATGAAGCATACGCCGCCGTAATTCAGGAGAATTTCCTCGCAACACTTTACGATTTTAAGATCGAATAAATAGCGTTCGCGCTCCGTCATGTCGCTTATTACGACCCAGCGGTTTACAGTCTGCATGACCATAACGGCATAATGAACCCCGTCGTCGAGTGGAATGCCCAAAAACCGCAGATCACGCGCCACGTCCTCGGCGGAAACGCCCGATTCGTCGAATTCGTCCCTTAAAAGCATCGTGAGGCGATTGTTGCGCAATATCGGCATGTTCTCGCTCAGGCGCTGTTCCATTTCGGAAAAGCGCAGGCTCTTTTTTCGCTGCGCGTCCATCAACCCGACGACGCGTTCAAGCGCCCTGTCGAGTTCCTCCAAATCGATTGATTTGAGTATATAGTCCACCGCGTCTAGCTTGAGGGCGTCGCGAAGGTACGCTACGTCGGCGTGTCCGCTTATGAACAGTATCTTGACGCCGGGATATATTTCCCTCGCCCGCTTAACAAGCTCTATGCCGTCCATATACGGCATCCTGACGTCGGTTATTATCAGATCAACGGCGTTTTGAGAGAGGTACGCGAATGCGTCGCGCCCGTTCGAAAAAGCGCCCTCTACGCTAAGGCGGCGGCTCTTCCAATCTACGTGGCGTCGCAGTCCGTCCAAAACGGCGGCTTCGTCATCGACGAGTATTGTCCTGTACATCCGTCGCACCTCTCTTTAACCGCTTTAATTAAATTCGAGAACCTTTGCCTCGGGCGACGGTTCGAGCATCACGCCGTCTTTTTTCAATATTTCGCGTATCTCGCCTACGTCCGCCTCCGCCGGGCGACAGCCCTTTTTGACCGCGAGGGCCGCGCCGACGCCAAGCCCTTGAGCTAACGCCATTAGCGGGGGCATAACGCGCGCGGATGAGAGGGCCACCGCGTCCATGGATGCGCAGCGCCCGCTTATCATGAGGTTGTCTATATCCGCGCTTACGCCTATGCCGTAGGGAAGGCCGTATGGCATGACCTTTTTGCAGATGGTGCTCTTGCCGCCGCCGTCGTGTATGTCTATGATGTACGAACCAAGACCCACGCTGTCGGGCGGTATCTCTCCCGACATTACCATATCCTCGGTAAGCGTGCGTATGCCGTGGAATCTGCGGCTTTCGCGTATGCCAACGGAGGGGAATATATTGGAAAGCGTCGCGTTTTCAAAGCCCGGAAGGTATTTGCGGAGGACTTCCACGAGCTTGAGATTCTGCTGCTGTCCCTCTATTTCAGCCTTTGTCAGATCGAACATGTCGCTTCCGTCTATACCCAGATGGCGGGTGCAGTTGAGGTTCATGTCATTGGGGAACATGGTTTTTATTAATATGAGCGTGTCGCGGTCTATGGGCATTTCGCCCTTCTCCTTAAGCTGCGACACGAGCTTTCTCATCCCGACCATGGTATAATAATCGGGGTTAGACCTGAAATAAGCCGCGTCGTAACCGGGATAGTGCTCGACGGTGGGGGCGAGTTCCATCTGCTCCGGGTTATCCTCGATGTACTTTATGGTCTTTTGACTGTCTATGCCGGTAACGGTGCACATTACGGTCGGGGGCTGCAAAACCCCGCTGTTCATCTGCCCCTTTTCGTAGCGCGCGCCGGCCATATACGCCATGTCGCCGTCGCCCGTCGCGTCGATGAACACATCGGCCGTAACCTCGAGCTTATTGCCTTTTCCAAAAAGGGTTATCGAGTCGATCCTCCCGTTATCGGTATTTACGTCTGTGACCTGACAGTGTAAAAGCAGCTCGACGCCCGCTTCAAGGCACTTTTGTATGGCCACGACCTTAAATACCTCGGGGTTATATATGGTCAACGAGTCGTGAAGCGGGCACCATTTATGGTCGCTCACCGCTTTATAAGGCTTCATGGCGTCCACAAATTCCTGCGCTATGCCCTTGATGACCTCATTGCCGTCCTTGTCGAGATACGCCAGAAGCGGAAGCCCTATCGCCATGTTGCCGCCCAGATAACCGTGCTGTTCCGCGAGCAAAACCTTTGCTCCAAGCCTGCTTGCCGCGATAGCCGCGGGCAATCCGCCGGGACCCGCGCCCACGACGACTACGTCATAATGCCTTGACGACATTTTCATTATATTGTCCTCCCCGACACGTTCAATATTCATAAGAAACGACACTAAATAAAGTATAATACGGCATTGTTATAAAGTCAACGCCGCTTGACAGCGGAATTTTCAAATGATAGGATATAGACAGCAATTCAAAATATCGGGACAGAAAGAGAGATGCGGCATGAATAAGTATGTTCACGAAATACCCGCGCCCAGCGAGAATCCGCCTATTGAAAAAGCTTTCGACGTCGTTGTTATCGGAGGCGGCATGAGCGGATTATTAGCCGCCATAGCTTCGGCGCGGCAGGGCGCGAAAACCGTGCTCGTGCAGGACAGAAGCGTGCTTGGCGGCAACGCGAGCAGCGAAACGCGCATGCACATATCGGGCGCGTCGTGCCACTGGGGAAAGCGCAACGCCGCCGAAACCGGCATACTGATGGAGCTTCAGCTCGAGAACAAGCGCCTTAACGATTCATATAACTATTCGATTTGGGACGGCGTTTTATGGCACGCCGCGAAGAAATGCGATAACCTGGAGTTGTACCTCAACACCTCCATGCAGCGCGTTTTTTCGGACGGCAAGCGCATTTCCGGCGTGATATGCTATCAGCTGAATACCGAAAAGCGCTTTGTGTTCACCGGCAATATATACATCGACGCGACGGGCAACGGAACCCTCGGCTACTTCGCGGGAGCCGAATATCGCATAGGTCGCGAAGCCGCCGACGAGTTCGGCGAAAAAGACGCGCCCGACGTCCGCGACGGCGAGACCATGGGCAATACCATATACTTCACCGCCCACGACACAGGACATCCCGTAAAGTTCATAAAGCCCGAGTGGGCTTACGACTTCGACGAGAGCGATTTCAAGCACCGCTATCACGGCGACATAGTCGTATATCACGACGCGGAGGACGTGGTCGTGCTTCGCCCCGATGAAGACTACGCCGACCACGCCGATCAGCTGGTCGAAAAATACGACGTGCAAAGCGGATATTGGTGGAACGAGCTTGGCGGCGACTGGGACGACATAATATCTCAGGCGGAGGACATACGCTGGGAACTTTACCGCTGCGCCTACGGAATATGGGATCACATAAAGAACGGCGGCGACCACGGCGCCGAGAACTACGAACTCGACTGGGTGGCGAATATGGCCGGAACGCGCGAGAGCCGCCGCATTATGGGAGATTACGTTCTTACCGAGCAGGATATATTGTCCAACAACGAGAGAAAGGACGGCGTGGCCTACGGAGGATGGCCCATGGACGAGCATACCGCCGGGGGGCTTCGCGCGAAGGGGCAGATACCTTCGCGGGTGCGTTCGTTCGACGGGCTTTACGCCATACCATATGGTTGCTTCTGTTCAAACCGCATAGAAAACATGATGATGGCGGGGAGAAACATAAGCGCTACGAAGCTCGCCATGGGTTCGACGCGCGTAATGGGGACGTGCGCCGTTGGCGGCGAAGCCGCGGGAACGGCGGCGGGCATGGCGGTGAAAGCCGGACTGACGCCGAGGGCCTTAGGCGAGGCTCATATTGAAAAACTCAGGCAGGAGCTACTAAAGAACGACTGCTATATACCCGGATGCCGAAACGAAGACGAGAACGATCTGGCGCGGCAGGCCGAGGTTTTCGCCTCGTCCGAGAAACCCGGATATGAGGCGATAAACATACTCTCAGGCGTTACGAGGAGCGTCGCGGATAAGAGCAATATGTGGATGAGCGACGGCTTCTCGCAAGGCGGCGAGATCGTAAGGCTTTGCTGGAAAAAACCCGTAACACTGTCGCAGATACGCCTGACATTCGATCCCAATCTCTCCGAGGAGCGCTGCATATCGGTATCGAAGGCGTTTATAGACAAGGAGCCGAAGGGAGTCGCCGCAGAACTGGTAAAGGATTATACCCTCCGCGCGCTGCTCGGCGGAAACGTCTGTTGGGAAGAAGCATTCACAGGTAATTATCAGAGGCTGAGAATACACGATTTGCCGCGCGGCGTAACAGCAAATGAAGTGCAGTTGGTCATAACGGCAACAAACGGCGACGCCTGCGCGAGGGTTTTCGAAATCAGGTGTTATTGACGGATAATATGCCGCGCCATAAATCACGCCGCGCTCATGAACGTGGCGGTACGGCGCGGCTCTTTATTATACGGGCGGATATACGTCTCTCGCGAGCCTCATCCGCAAAGCGTTGTGAGTCGCGGCGGCGCGTCTTGCGGATGGATGATATGCCATGGGCGGTATCGGAAATCCGGTAAAACGCGTTACTTTCTTGCGTCCCCGAACTCCCACGAACGCACATCGTCTCCCGCGACCATAAACGCCCGCGCGGCCTTTTCGGCCATCGGCGCGTCGGAGAGGCTGTCGGAATAGAATTCGAATTCCCCGGGCATACCCGCTTTTTCGTAGCGCCGCACTTTTTCTTCTCCGTGGCAATTGAGCCCGTTATACTCGCCGGTAGTCTTATCCACACGCGATCCTATAAGGCGAACGCCGAGCTTTTTGCATGGCAATTCGAGAAGGAACTCGGGCGACGCCGATATTATCACGTCGTCTCGAGAGCGCATCTGCATATACCAGGGCTTTATCCTCGAAAAATTCTCGTCCCAGAAAGCGGCGATATCGCGGTCGATATTTTCATATCCCCGGACGAGCGCGCGAAAGAGCTTTTCCTTGGCTCTGGTCTTGCTCTTAACGCCTATGGCCATAGCCGCGAAAGCTATGGCCACGCCGGGAAGCCTTAAGAGCAATCCCGGCCTTTTTCTGAGGGAGTAGGCGCAAAATCTGGCGGTCGAATCCCCTTTGAAGATCGTGTTGTCGAAGTCGTATACCCTTATCACTTTTTAACGAGCAATTCCTGCCCGCCCATGTAGGGTCTGAGCACGGAGGGTATTACGACCGATCCATCGTCTTTCTGATGCTGTTCGACGATGGCGGGTATCAGGCGGCTCGTTGCGAGGCCGGAGCCGTTGAGCGTATGCAAAAACTCGAGCTTTTTCGTATCCTTGCGGCGCATTC
>JAUNBY010000180.1 GCA_030526935.1 Clostridia bacterium | reverse complement strand
TTATATACCCGGCTATTATATAAGTCAAATACATTTTATTTTATGGATTGTATAACTTATCGCCTATATCATCCGTCACGAAGTCCGCAAAAAAACAACGCGCCGTCTCAGGAGGCAAATCCCCTCTGAAGCGGCGCGTTTTACCGAATCAGCGGCGTTTTATCGACAGTATCATATTGCCGCACGGATCCCAGCCGCAAACGCGAACGATGTATTCATCCTTGCATACGGGCGGCGCGGGAGGGCGGCATGGCCGCCGGTTAAAACCGTCATAAGACGGAAAGAGGGGCAGGTCGAACATCATTATCATCCTTTCCGGCAGCGGCGTCCGCTCGAGCGCGAGACATCCGCTTCTTGTTCTATGATTACGCAATCGCGGATTATCGGGTCTTGTCAGAACCGCAACCGCCAAGCGCCATATTTTAATCCCCCATGCCAAATTATGCGCCGGTGAAAACGCGCGTGATTTTACAGTGACCATCTTTATCATCGTCTGCCGCAGTGGTAGTATAACAGAATGAAGGGACGGTATGAGATGAAGTATAAATATGTGCTATTTGATATGGATGGGACGCTGTTGAATACGCTTGACGACCTGACCGACAGCTGCAACGCCGCGATGAAATACATGGGCTTTAAGGAACATACGCCCGATGAAGTGAAAAGCTTCATAAACAATGGCGCAAGGAGGCTGGTCACGGCAGCGGTACCCGAGGGGACGGACGAGGCGGCGATAGACAAAACCCTCGAGTTCTTCGTCCGTCACTACAGGTCAAACGTCGCCAATAAGACGAAGCCCTATCCCGGGATAACACAGCTTCTTGCCGCCATTAAAGCGCGCGGCATGAGGATGGCTGTGGTGTCAAACAAATTCGACACGGCGGTGAAGTACCTGAACGAAAAGTTCTTTTCGGGACTCATAGACGTGGCCGTCGGCGAGCGCGAGAGCGAGGGGATAAGAAAAAAGCCCCACCCGGACACGGTTTTCGAGGCGTTGAGGCTGCTGGACGCTAAAGCCTGCGACTGTCTTTACAGCGGAGACTCCGACGTGGATATACAGACCTCAAAAAACGCCGGCGTTGATTGTCTGGCGGTAAGCTGGGGCTTCCGTTCCAGAGAAAGCCTCGAAGCGGCGGGAGCGCGATTTATAGCCGACAGCCCGGAGGATTTTCTCAATGTCATGGATAAAATGTAACCTTAAAAGTATACTAAGGATCGCGGCGTCTTTTTTAGCGGCGTCGATTATTATGATGATTATGTGGAACCATAAAATTACGCCGCCGGGAACCATGAGCGGCATAAAGCCGGTATATCAGTCCGACTATAAAGCTACCGTCACCACCATAGGCGGGCAGAACAAGTCCGTCTGGACGAGCGGATGCGGCGCGGTTGTAGTCGCGATGGCGGCCGGATACTATATCGGCGAGGATATATCCTGCGAAGATTTGTTCCGCTGGGCTTGCGACAACGGCTTTTACAGCGGCAACGGCTTAGGCCATGAGGCGCTTAGCGAAATGCTCAAACCCTACGGGCTGGTCGGCCGCTGGATAAATAACGACGATACGAGGGCGGTGAAACTGGCGCTTCAAACGGGTCGCCCGGTGGTGGCGCACGTAGGTCCGGGGACGTTCACCAAAAACGGTCACTATATACTGCTCATCGACTACAAGGACGGACAGGCCCGCGTAAACGACCCGGGAAGCCGCGACAGGAGCGGGCGCTATTTTGATTTGGATCTGATCAGGAACGAATTGCGCCGCGAAAACTCGTTTATGATAATAGAGAGGATATAGAGCATGCAGGAGTATTATCTCTCAAAAGAAGACGCATTAAAAAAACAATCCTCAGGCGCGAGTGGCCTTGCGGCGTCCGAGGCTGAACAGCGCCTCGCAAGGTTCGGTGAAAACGCCCTGGCGCAGCCGGAGAAGCCCACCTTATTTAAACGGTTTCTGGAACAGATAAAAAACCCCATGATAATCGTACTCATAGCGGCGGCGGCGGTGTCTCTCATAACCGAAATATACTCGGGAGAGCCGGGAGCGGACGCCATAATAATCGCCGCCGTCGTGCTTTTGAACGCCATACTGGGCGTCGTTCAGGAGTATAAAGCCGAGCAGGCCATAGACGCGCTCAACAAGATCGCCGCCAGCACCTGCAAGGTGATAAGGGACGGCAATCAAACGACCATAAAGGCGACGCAGGTCGTCCCCGGGGACATACTCGTCCTCGAGGCGGGCGACGCGGTCGCGGCGGACGCACGGCTCATAGAGGTCGCGAGCCTCAAAGTCGAGGAGGCGGCGCTGACCGGAGAATCCCTGCCCGTCACGAAGACGACCGAACCTTTCGACAGCGCTAAACCTATACCCTTGGGCGACAGAAAGAACATGGTCTATATGGGCTCATCCATAGCCTATGGGCGAGGGCTTGCCGTAGTAACCGCGACGGGCATGAACACCGAGATGGGCAATATCGCCGACGCGCTCAACAATGCGCGCGACGGCCAGACTCCGCTTCAGAAAAAGCTCGCGTCGCTGAGTAAGACGCTGAGTTTTCTCGTGCTGGGCATCTGCGTCCTCGTGTTCGCCATCGACATCATCGGCATGGCGCCTGACGTCACGCTTTCTGGCCTCCTGGACACGTTCATGATAGCCGTAAGCCTCGCGGTTGCGGCTATCCCGGAGGGTCTCGCTACGGTGGTCACCATCGTCTTGTCTATAGGCGTCACCAATATGTCCCGGCGCGGGGCGATAATACGCAGGATGACGGCGGTTGAGACCCTCGGCTGCGCGGGCGTGATATGCTCAGACAAGACCGGAACGCTTACAAAGAATCTTATGACGGTCGTCGAGACCTCGACCGAAGACGAGAGGGCGCTCGCCCGGGCGATGGCGCTTTCTTCAGACGCCGTCATAGACGACAAGGGAGAGGTTCAGGGCGAGCCTACCGAGGCGGCGCTTGTCGCTTTCGCTGAAAAGCTCGGCTTCGACAAGCGCGACTGCGGATGGACGAGGGTCGCCGAAGCGCCCTTCGACAGCGTTCGCAAGATGATGTCCACAATAAACAGGTCTCCCGACGGCAAGCTTGTTCAGTTCTCAAAGGGCGCTCCCGACGAGATAATACGCCGCTGCACGAAGGTTTTGACCGATAAGGGCGTATCTCCTCTCACGGATGATGTGAGAAGGGAGCTGCTGTCTGCCAACAAAGACATGGCCGACAGGGCGTTGAGGGTATTGGCGGCGGCGTCTCGCGATTGGGAGGGCGTTGCGGAAAGCGTGGAGGCGGATAATATCGAAAGGGATATGTGCTTTATAGGTCTCACGGGCATGATAGACCCCGTGAGAGACGAAGTGAAAAGCGCCATTGAGCTTTGCGCCGAAGCCGGCATACGCCCCGTGATGATAACCGGCGACCATCCCGATACCGCGCGGGCCATAGCCAAACAGCTCGGCATTATAACCCGCGACGACGAGGCAATCACCGGCGCCATGCTCGACGAAATATCCGACGCGGACTTTGAAAGGGACATAGATAAATACTCGGTCTACGCGAGGGTTCAGCCCGACAACAAGGTGCGAATCGTCAAGGGCTGGCAGAAAAAAGGCTGCGTCGTCGCGATGACGGGCGACGGGGTAAACGACGCCCCTTCGATAAAAAACGCGGACATAGGCGTTGGCATGGGCATAACCGGCACGGACGTAACCAAAAACGTCGCCGACATGGTTCTCACCGACGACAACTTCGCGACAATCGTATCGGCGGTCGAGGAAGGCCGGCGGATATACGACAATATCAGAAAGGCCATACAATTTCTGCTCTCGTCCAATCTGAGCGAGGTCGTAGCCATATTCGCGGCGACTGTCATGGGCTTTACGGTTCTTAAGCCCGCGCATCTGTTGTGGATAAACCTTATAACCGACACCTTCCCCGCCCTCGCGCTCGGCGTCGAAAAAGCCGAGAACGACATAATGATGAGACCCCCGAGGGATCCCTCCGAGGGCATATTCGCGGGCGGAGTGGGGCGCGCGGTCGTGTTCCAGGGAGTCGTCGTGGCGGCCATTACGCTCGCCGCTTACTTCATAGGGCACTACATCGAGGCGGGAGAATGGGCGATGGTAAACAGCCCCGACGGAACGACCATGGCGTTTTTGACGCTTTCGCTCACCGAGGCGTTTCACTCTTTCAACATGCGCTCGCTTTCCAAATCCTCGTTCGCGGTCAGGACGAAAAACGCCTTTTTGTGGGGCGCGATGGCCGTTTCAATAGCGCTGACGGCGCTGGTCGTCTTCGTCCCGGCGCTTGCCCGCGCGTTCTCGTTCGAGCCGGTATCGGCGGGTGAGTATCTGATATGTCTGGCTCTCGCGATATTGATTGTACCTATAGTGGAAATCGAAAAGCTCATAAGGCGCAAATCCCATAAAAACAGGGAGTGATTTTTTGCGTTACGACATAAGCTATGAGATAACCTCTCTGGTTTTCCTCATTTGCATAGCCGTGCATTTCTATTCCAAGAAGAGTTATCCAAGTTCTCTGAACAACATGTTTGGACTCTACCTTTCGTGCTGCATGGCGGACATAGTGCTCGACATTATAGGCGTCGGATTAATCGCCGACGCCGAGCTCGTTCCTCTGTGGCTCAACTACGCGGTGAACATAGGTTATTACCTGATGCAGATGCTTATGCCCTATCTTATGTTCTCGTATGTGCTGATTCTCACCGAGCGCATGGCGGCGATGAGACTGAAGCGCAGGTTTATGACGGCTTTGCCTTTTTTGGTAATAGCGGTCGTTATTATCACGACGCCTTTTACGAGGTTAATATTCTATTATGACGAAAACCTAGTATACACCTACGGCGACATATCGTGGATTACATATGTGTTCTCTACGGGTTATGTCATAGCGACTGACGCCATAATAATCATCGACCGGCAAAAGCTTACCCGGAGGCATTTAATCACGCTGTTAAGCTTTACCGTCATATCGTTTATAGCCATAACCATTCAGTTTTTCAATCACAGGCTTTTAGTTACGGGCGTCGCGATGACGGCGTGCCTGATGATTCTATACCTGACGCTTCAAAACTCGCGGCATATTACCGATGGTTTGACGGAAATGCTCGACAAAAACAGCTTCGACCTTTACATTCGCGAGCAAATGTTGCTGCGTTCAAGCCGAAGCTATATCGTAATCGTCGGACTTTGCAGCATCAGGGTGCTCGAACTGACCTTGGGCGTGTATCTTACGGAGAAATTAATAAAGCACCTTTGCGCGCACGTGAACGAATTGTCCGAATCCAATCCCACCTTCAGGATAAACGACGAACAGGTGGCTATCGTTTTGAGCGGAAAAGACTCCGCCCGGGTGCTCGCCGGCTGCTTGCACAACAGCGTCAACTGTTCCCACAATCTCGACGGCATGGAAATTTCCGTCTCCGGGAGCGTCGCTTACATGCAAACGCCGTGCCAGAGATACTCGCACAGCGACGTTTTGCATATCATCCAGCGCATGACCGACATTATCAGAAAATGCGCAGACAACCGCCTGATATGCTTCGACGAATCCGCCATAGAGCAATTGAGGCGCGAAGAGAGTATAATCCACGCCATGCGCGAATCGGTAGACGACCCGAGTAAGCCGGGCTTACAGGTCTGGCTTCAGCCCATGTTCTCTCCCGGTAACGGGCGATTCATGTCCGCTGAAGCGCTTTTGCGCTTTACGCATCCCACCCTCGGCAGCATATCCCCCGAGGAATTTATACCTCTGGCGGAGTCGAACGCCATTTTGCCGGAACTCGGGGAATTCGTACTCCGGCGCGTGTGCGAATACGAACGGGATTATTCGCTGTCGCGCATGTTAAAGAACATATCCATAAACATCTCCGAGGCGGAATTGCTCAACGAGGGCATCGCCCGGAGAACGATGGGCATTATTGAGGAATTCGCAATAGATAAAAGCTTCATTTGTCTTGAGGTTATGGAGACCATCGACACCGACTCCTATCCGGCCATTCATCGCCATATAAACGAGATAAGCTCCAGCGGAGTATCCTTTTTGCTTGACGACTTTGGCTGCGGCTACGCCAACTTCGACAGCATAATGTCGCTGCCCTTCGCCTGCGTCAAGCTCGACAAGTCGATACTCAACGCCACTGAAAATTCCCCACGCGCCCAGGTAGTCCTCAAAGTCATGATAAACATGATCCACGATATAGATATGCTCGTTATCGCAGAGGGCGCGGAAAACCGCGAGCAGGTCGCGCTTCTCGAATCCATGGGCGTAGATCTCATACAAGGCTACTATTTCGCGCACGCCATGCCGATAGCGCAATGCGTTGAGTTTCTTAAAAGCGCGGAGGCAACCTCGCGAGAACGCGCGCTAAGCGCGTGCCACTGATGAAATCAGCTGAAGTTATCCTGGAATCACAGCCGGTTAACATGATGACAGGGGCTGTCTGCGTCCGAGACAGCCCCCGAAATTTATGACTACCTGTTACTTTCCGAAATACCTCTTGAGCAGGCCCTCGAAGCCCTTTCCGTGACGAGCCTCGTCCTTGGCCATTTCGTGAACGGTGTCGTGTACGGCGTCGTAGCCAAGTT
>JAUNBY010000179.1 GCA_030526935.1 Clostridia bacterium | reverse complement strand
TGAAAGCGACCTTCCCTTCGTCTATAAGCGACAGGAAGACCTTTGTGATCTCCGGGTCGAATTGCGTTCCGCTTGCGGTTCGCAGTTCGTTGAGTATATATTCTCTGGAAAGTTTATTGCGGTAGCAGCGGATGCTGTTCATGGCGTCGAAGGAATCGGCTATGCAGATTATACGGCTTATCATGGGTATGTTTTCGCCCGCAAGTCCCGAGGGATAGCCTTTGCCGTCGTATCTTTCGTGGTGGTAGAGTACGCCGTCGCGTATGTGTTCGATTGAGGTGAAGTCTTTCACCATATCGGCGCCCTTGACCGTATGCTGCTTTACGATTTCGTATTCTTCGCGGGTAAGCTTGCCGGGCTTTTTAAGTATCTCGTCCGGGATATAGCATTTGCCGCAGTCGTGCATAAGCGCTATGTAGTACGTCTGGCGGCAGGCGTCGTCCGAAAAGCCCATTTTTTGCGCGATCAAACGCGCGTACGCGGCGACGCGCTGCGAATGGCCGGTAGTATAAACGTCCTTGGCGTCGAAAAAATGCGTGAAAACGCCTATCGACTGGCTGATTATATGCTCGTCCTGCTGAAAGCGAATGTGCGCGCGCCGCATCTTCCATTCGACTATGACAAATACCAGGGCTATCAGCGCCCAGATGCCGGACGCTACGAGAAGCGTCATAAAGAATCTGTCAGAAAACAGATTGCGTTCGAGATGGTAGCACAGTTGATAATCGTCCAATGCAAGCGATTCGTCTTCAAGCGTGTAAAATATCATTCCGAATACGACGCGCGACGGCGAGCGTCCGGTTTGCGCGGCGATGGGGTATTCGTCGGTTTCGAAGTCGGGATGGTATATAATGATATCGCCCGCCGATAGCGGGATTAAAAGGTCGTTTCCCTCGAGGCTGTAATCGATGCGTATTTCATCGATGTCATAATCGCGCAAATCGAGGGTTTGAACCTTTTCCTCCGCCCCTGAGCGCTGATGCACCTCAAAGGTTCCGCACCAGGCGTTGTTTAAGTAGCAATCACGGGTTATATTAATCTGCAACATCCACGAAGAAATAGTATCAGTGCCATTGTTATTTATTGTGGCGTCATATGTCACTCCGTAGTAGGAAACTTCGCCGTCTTCGCGCTCGACCCTCTTGACCCACGAATCCGTCTTGCCTCCGCGCGGAGCAATGACAAATGAGACGTCTTCGCGCGAAGGATCGTAAATCCTCGTGGTATTGTTGAAATCGTTCGCGTTCAGAAGGCATACACAAAAACCTATAGCCAGCGCGACAAGCGCGTATAACAGCAAATTACGGGCGCTGAAAAGTCGGCGCGTACTCTTTTTCATGAACTCCACTCCCAAGTATTCGTGTGTCTTGATCTCCGCGAAAAGACTCGCAAAGATATTCCCTTATTTGAGCGGTTCGCTCTAAGCCATCCGCACATATTGCTAAAACATATATTATTATACCAGCATTTCTTTTTAATGTATTGTCGTTATATTGGAATTTTAATTAAATCACCGATATTGATGTTGCCCCTGCGGTTATCCGGCGATGTTTTGCCATGGGGCATGGTATATTGTATCGGTTTCTGTTTAGCAATTGTCCGCAGGCGCATAATATGCTATAATCATTTTAGAGAATAAAGCCTGGAGGGATCGCAATGGGGGTATTCGATATAATCGGGCCGGTAATGATCGGGCCATCAAGTTCGCATACTGCGGGCGCGGCGCGCATAGGGCGCGTTGCGAGGGGGCTTTTGGGCGAGGAGATCCGCGCCTGCGAGATTACGCTCACCGGCTCTTTCGCGGCGACGGCCAGCGGTCACGGCACCGACCGCGCCATAGTCGCGGGAATTCTGGGCATGGAGATAGACGATCCTGATTTGCGCCGCAGCTTTGCCATCGCCAAAGAGAGAGGACTTAAATACGAGTTCAGGACGCGCCAGATACAAGGCGCGCATCCAAATACCGTCATAATCGAGGCGAGGGGTGATACGCGCAACGTCAACATGCGCGCGTCGTCCATAGGCGGCGGCTCTATATCGGTTGACGAATTGGACGGGCTGCCCGTCAGCTTCTCTGGCCGCGCGCACACGCTGATAATATCGCACCGCGACAGGCCGGGAGTAATCGCCGCGGTATCGGGCGCTATCGCCAGGGTTGGCATAAACATAGCCACCATGCAGGTGTTTCGCGTGAAACTCGCGGGCGACGCTATTATGGCCATAGAAATGGACGAGTATCCCGACAACGCCATTGTGGGAATCATAGAAAAGCTCGATGGCGTCGAGCGCGTGTCGCTTCTAAAGAGTATATAGGGAGGATGAACCTGATGGCGTTTTCCATAGAAAGCCTGCTTAAACAATCCGCTCCGGACAAGTCGCTGGGTGACATAGCCCTTATGAATGAATGCCTCGATTCCCTTCAAAGCGAGTCCGCCGTAAAGGAAAAAATGGCCGAGTCGCTCGCCGTAATGCGAGAATCCGCCGAAAAGGGGCTGGAACCGTCGTTAAAATCGATGTCGGGCATGACCGGAGGACAGGCTGCCAAATACGCGGCGCTCTCACAAGGGGGAAATAGCGCCTCGGGCGACGTCACGTCCTACGCGGGTTTCGTCGCGATGGCCGTCGCGGAGTACAACGCCTGCATGGGCAAGATTGTCGCGGCTCCCACCGCCGGAGCCTGCGGGGTACTTCCGGGGGTGCTTTTCGCGCTTGAAAAATACGCGGGCGCCACTCGGGACGAGCTTATAATGGCGCTTTTCGCCGCCGCCGCCATAGGTGAGGTCATAGCAAATCGCGCGAGCATATCCGGCGCCCAGAGCGGGTGTCAGGCCGAAATTGGCGCCGCCGCCGCGATGGCTGCCGCCGCCGCCGCGCAGTTGCGCGGAGGAAGCGCAAAACAGGCGTGTCAGGCGGCGTCCTTCGCGCTTATGAACCTGATGGGGCTGGTCTGCGACCCCGTACGGGGACTGGTTGAGATACCCTGCGTATACCGAAATGTCGCCGGCGCCTCCATAGCCCTCACCGCCGCGGACATGGCGCTTTGCGGCATAGATTTTCCCATACCGCCGGATGAAGTAATAGACGCCATGGGTCGCGTGGGGGCGATGCTCCCCGCCGCCCTTCGCGAGACAGGCGAGGGCGGCTGCGCGTCGTGTCCCAGCGCGAGGTGAAAGACCGGCCTGCGCTTTTACTTTCATCCGCGCCGCCGGGCTGTGCGGCGTGAGCCGATGCAGAAACCGCGTCTGATAATTCGTTGGCATCCAAATTCATTTATCAATTTGTGAACCGTCCGAGCGACGGTTCTATTTATTGTGGGCATATGCGGAACAATTAAAAAATGGTGCGATTCTGATAAAAATGCGCGCTTTGATTTTTCGCGGCTTTACTTTGCCTTACATCAGCCCCCTTTTTCGCTTTACCGCCCGGATTTATTCTTTTCCTGTCGAAAAGAAAAGGACATGACAAAAAAGGAGAGAATTATCATGAAGAAAATCATTGCTCTGGCTATCATCTGTACAATGTCTCTGGCGGCAGTCGCGGGATTTGCCGTAAGCGGAACGGTCGCGACTGACGGCTCGACTTCCATGGAGAAGGTCATAGGCGCTTTGGGAGAGCAGTTCACCAACGACAACCCCGGCATCACCTTCACCTACAATCCCACCGGCTCCGGCAGCGGTATAATGGCCGTCAGCGAGGGGCGCTGCGACATAGGGCTTTCAAGCCGCGCGCTAAAGGACGATGAAGCGGCTTCGGGTCTCGTCGGCACTACGCTGGCCTACGACGGCATCGCGATAATCGTCAATCCCGAAAACCCGGTAAGCGATCTTACGCTTGATGAGATCGCGGCGATTTACACGGGCGAAATCACCAACTGGTCCGAAGTCGGCGGAAACGACGCCAGCATAGTTCTCATCGGCCGCGAGGCCGGAAGCGGCACGCGCGACGGCTTCGAATCGATAACCGGCACCGGCGACGCGTGCGAATACCGTCAGGAGCTTACATCTACCGGCGACGTGATAACCACCGTATCCCAGAATCCCGACGCCATAGGCTATGCTTCTCTGGCCTCCATCAAAGACAATGTAAAAGCCGTTTGCGTCGGGGGCGTAGCTCCCAGCGAGGATACCGTCAGGGACGGAAGCTATGTCATACAGCGCCCCTTCGTGCTCGTGACAAAGGCCGATATCGCGCTGTCTGAAGCGGCGGAAAGCTTCTTCGCCTACATCACCTCCCCGCAAGCCTCCGAAATCATATCGCTCGCCGGCGCGGTGGCCGCGAACTGATGATATACCGGCCGCGACCGGTTTCGCGCAAAGGCGGGGCAGACAAGCTGCGCCGCGCGCGCATATTTTGAATTGTTTCCAAAAATGACGACCAATACTTATTGAGAGGCATACGATGAACAACGCTACCAGAACAAGGCGCTTTGAGAATATCATACACGGCGTATTTCTGATACTCGGCCTTATCACCGTATTAAGCGTACTGCTTATAACGGTATACCTTATAATAGCGGGCATACCCGCGATTCGTGAAATAGGGCTTATCGAATTTTTGACGGGGGATACATGGGCTTCGACGGCGGCCGAGCCGTCATATGGCATACTGCCCTTTATACTCACCTCCGTTTACGGAACGGCCGGGGCGATGCTCGTGGGCGTGCCCATAGGCTTTTTCACGGCGGTATACCTGTCCAAAGCCGCGCCCGCGCAGGTTAAAAGCGCGGCAGGCTCCGCCGTGAGCCTTCTCGCGGGCATACCCTCCGTGGTATACGGGCTTGTGGGTATGCTCGTGCTCGTGCCCGCGATACGAAATATATTCTCCGTTCCCGACGGCGCGAGCCTTCTCGCGGCCATAATCGTACTGGCGGTAATGATACTCCCGAGCATTATAAAGGTCTCGATGACGGCGCTGGACGCGGTTCCCAAAGAATACGAGGACGCGTCATTAGCGCTCGGGGCGACGACTGAGCAGACGTGGTTCCGGGTATCGGTTCCGGTGGCGAAAAGCGGCGTCGCGGCGGCCGTGGTGCTGGGCGTGGGCCGCGCCATAGGCGAGGCCATGGCGGTTATGATGGTTTCGGGCAACGCTCCCAATATGCCCGAAATCTTCCAGAGCGTGCGGTTTCTGACGACCGCCGTCGCCAGCGAAATGTCGTATTCCTCGGGACTTCAAAGGCAGGCGCTCTTCTCGATAGCGCTGGTTCTGTTCATGTTTATAATGCTCATAAACGCGGTTCTCAACTTCGTTTTGAAGCGCGACAGGGAGGGATGACATGGAGTCGAATCGTAAAAGCAAAAGGGCTTACGGACTAATGATGAACGGGCTTATGTACCTGTCGGTCGGGCTTACGTTCGCGCTGGTGATATTTATGGCGGGATATGTGATTATAAAGGGCGCGCCCAATATCACATGGGAGCTTCTCTCCACAAAGCCCAGCTATCTCGCGGGAACCATAGGGATACTGCCCGATATACTAAACACCCTCTACGTCGTCATTGCAACGCTTGTAGTCGTGCTGCCTCTCGGAGTGGGGGCGGCTGTATACTTAACGGAATACGCATCGAACAAGAAGCTCGTAAGCGCAATAGAATACGCGGCGGAGACGCTTTCGGGCATACCGTCGATAATCTACGGCCTCGTGGGAATGCTGTTTTTCTGCCAGTTCATGGCCATGAAGACCTCGCTTATCGCGGGAGCGATGACGCTTGTGATAATGAACCTTCCAACGGTCATGAGAACCACGCAGGAGAGCCTTAAAACTGTTCCCCAGAGCTACCGCGAGGGCGCCTTCGGGCTTGGCGCGGGAAAGTGGAGGGTCATTCGCACCGTCGTTCTTCCGGGGAGCGTGGACGGCATAATAACCGGTTGCCTGCTGTCCGTGGGAAGGATATTGGGAGAGTCCGCGGCGCTTCTTTTCACGGCGGGCTTCGCGCACGCGCTCAACGGCTTTTTCGCGGGGCTTTCAAATTCCGGCGCGACGCTCACCGTCGCCCTGTACGTCTACGCCAAGGAACAGGGAGAATTCGAGGTGGCCTTCGCGATCGCGGCCATATTGATGGTGATGACGTTTATTATCAACCAGGCGGCTGTAATGGTCGGAAAACATATTCGCAAGAGGAGAGAAGGATGAACGATATTTTGACAGCCAGAGACCTGTGCCTCTGGTACGGGAACGTACAGGCGCTGAAAAGCGTAAATATCGACGTGCCGTCCAGAAGCATAACCGCCCTGATAGGCCCCTCCGGTTGCGGCAAATCGACGTTTCTCAAGACGATCAACCGCATGAACGACTTGGTCCCGGGCGTGAGGATAACGGGAAAGGTCAGGTATAACGGAGAAGACATATACGCGCCGGGCGTGAACGTGAGCGAATTGAGGCGTCAGGTGGGCATGGTGTTCCAAAAGCCGAACCCGTTCCCCATGAGCGTTTACGACAACATCGCCTACGGCCCCCGCACGCACGGAATAAAGGCGCGAGCCAAACTCGACGACATAGTGGAGCGTTCGCTTCGCGACGCCGCGATATGGGACGAGGTCAAGGACAGGCTGAAAAAATCGGCGCTGGGACTTTCGGGAGGGCAGCAGCAAAGGTTGTGCATCGCCCGCGCCCTGGCTGTGGAAC
>JAUNBY010000178.1 GCA_030526935.1 Clostridia bacterium | reverse complement strand
TGTAAACGGCGTTAGTCGAGCGTACCCGCAGGCAATGATTGCCTCGGGGCGCTTTTTGAATGACTGATGAAAACAATAGGGTGTCGCTCCAAGATTATACCAGATTATTGCAAAAGAATAAAGGCTTTTCGCTTCACAAACGCCGAAAAACATGTATAATATAAGGGACTAATGATTTGGAGGAAACATCATGGAGAATCTTCGGTCGAAAAAGGGCTTTATCTGCGACATGGACGGCGTTATATATCACGGGAACCTGCTTTTACCGGGCGTAGAAAAGTTCCTTGACTGGCTTGAGAAAAACGATAAGCGCTATGTTTTCCTCACCAATTCAAGCGAAAGAACGCCGCGCGAACTTCAGCAAAAGCTGATGAGGTTGGGACTGAACGTTGGCGAGGAGCACTTTTATACGAGCGCTCTGGCGACCGCCGCGTTTTTAAAAAGCCAGTGTCCGGGCGGGAGCGCCTATATAATCGGCGAAGCGGGGCTTATAGGGGCGATGTACGCCGCGGGCTTTTCCATGAACGACGTCAATCCCGACTACGTAGTGATAGGCGACGGACGCTCGTACAACTATGAAAAGCTTGAAATAGCCATAAGGCTCGTGCGAAACGGCGCAAAGCTCATTGGCGCCAACCCCGACCTTACCGGCCCTATTGAGCACGGAATAGCCCCCGCCACCCGGGCGCTCGTAGCTCCCATAGAGCTTGCCACGGGCAAAAGCGCCTATTTTATCGGCAAGCCGAATCCCCTTATGATGCGTCACGCTCAAAAGCGCCTTGATCTGCATTCCGCCGACATAGCCATAGTGGGAGACAGGATGGATACTGACATAGTAGCCGGAATAGAGTCTCAGATGGATACGGTACTCGTGCTTTCGGGCGTTTCCGCGCGCGATACCATAGATAAATTCCCGTACAGGCCGACTTACGTGCTTAACGGAGTGGGGGATATACCCGGGGACGCTTAAATGGAAAAAGACATGCCAACATTGCATTAAAGCCAGAGAGGGAGTTACATTGAAGAAGATAATGATTCTGTCGAGCAACTTCACCGGTCACGGCCACGCGTCCATTGCGCAGGCTTTGACCGAACAGTTCGACAAATACGACGATATACGATATACCGTTGTCGACGGTTTTGAACTTATCGGCAAGATGGGCGTGAAGATGTCAAAGATCTACGGCCCCATAACCCGCAACGCCAAGGAGTTCTGGAAAATGAGTTACGCGCTCGTGGATCAGCATCCGCAGGCGCTTTTAGACCCCATGACCGTCGCGATACACGACAGGTTCATAGCCAAACTATGTACGTTTATGCCCGACCTGATACTTACGGTACACCCGTTTTTCAACGGCACCATACTGAACATACTGGAGTTTTACGAGTTGGACATACCGGTATACGCGTTGCAGGCCGACCTTATAAACATAACCGCCGCATGGTGCGATCCGAGGGCCAAATTGACGCTTTGTCCGACGAGGGAGGCTTACGAATGCTCAATAAAGCAGGGAATGCCCCCCAAGAAGCTTCGGATTTGCGGCTTCCCCACTCGAGCGCAATTCACCGAAGCGGCGAGAACGCGCGACACGGAGGAATACGACGGATCGCGTCCATTGAAATGCCTTATAATGTCAGGCGGAGAAGGAAGCGGAAATCTGCTTCGATATGCTGAGGAATTGCTTAAAAACGTCTTTTGTACCGTTGAGGTAATATGCGGGCGCAATAGAAAAATGTATGAAAAGATTAAAAAGGAGACCGCTTCATACGGAAGCAGAATAAAGGTGCACGGCTTTTTAACCGACGTACACGAATATATGCTGTCAAGCGATTTGATAATACTTCGCGGCAGCCCGAACACAATGATGGAAGCGGTTGTGCTCGGACTTCCCATGGTCATAACCGGTTCGCTGCCGGGACAGGAGGCGGACAATCCCGCTATGATGATCGCGCATAATCTGGGAGTGATCTGTTCAAATCCCGATATAATAGCCTCCATCGTCGGAACTCTCATGCGCGACGGGGGAAAGCGTCTGCGCGAAATAAGAAACGCCGAACGCGAATACAGAAACCTCGACAATGCGATAAATATTGCCCAAATAATTCACGACGAGGCAGAAACGCTTCAGCACGTTCCTCCCAAAAAGAGGATGATGCTAATGACCAACCACAGCCGCGAAGCCTTCAGGCGATACTTCTCAAAGATATATCCCGGATAAGCGGACGCTATTCAAAATGCTGATTTTGAAGGAAATAACCGGGGTCTGGCGCACGGGAATTCTCCTCGCAACATGGAGCGAAACCGCTCATTGGCGCGCCATATTAATATGTGAAGCTTTACACAAAGGCGCTTGTTTGGCGCGGAATAAAGAAATATAATGTATTCTGTTGTGCGCCCGTAGCTCAGAGGATAGAGTGTTCGACTCCGACTCGAAAGATCGCACGTTCGAATCGTGTCGGGCGCGCCAGTGACAAAGCCCTTGAAACGCCTGTTTCAAGGGCTTTGTCGGGTTTATAAGCAATCCGCAAGGGTGTAAATATTTATATCGTTTTTCATTGGCAACCGGAGTAAACATAATATACTGAAGCTGGAGCGGTCAGAAATGATGAGGTTTTGGTATGGAGTAACATATTTGCCACATATGCCCGTCTCACCGGGGTGGAATGTCGTGTGGTATAAAATGGAAGGAGGCGTCCTGTGGCGCCTCCTTCCATATACCTATGAGCGTCATGATCCTATATCCAAATACCAGACCCCGGATCGCTTTGCAGCGACAGACCCGTCTCGTAGTTGTAACTTTCCATGTCCGACAGTATATAGAACCCGTCCGCGGTGCATTCGAGTTTGCCGGCGGACAAAAGCGCGATAAGGTGACTTTCGTATACGTTTACGGCGCTCGTTGCGAGGCGACGCAGCGTCTCGCGGGTATATTCGCCGTGACGCAGGGCGTTAAGGGCGGCGACGTTTTTTTCGTCCGTCGCGTCGGGTATGTAGATTGCCATTGTGTTCTCGTCTATCAGTTTGAATTCATTCGCTACGGTTCTGAACTCCATATTCTCGCATTTTTCCAATATCTTTTTCTGATCGATTGAATCGCCCTTAAACTTGTACAGGCTCTTGAAATACATCTCGACGCAGGCGGGATCGTCGATAGAGTATCCCGCGCTCATCGCTACATCCGAGGCGTCTATATTCTGACGGAACATCAAAGGCGCAGCGCCGGGACAGGAGAATACATGCACCACGCTTTCCCCGGGGCTGTTTTCAGCTTCGCGGTTGCAGCGCCCGGCGGCCTGTATTATGGAATCCAGCCCCGCTTTCTCGCGCCAGACGGTCGGAAAGTCAATGTCAACGCCCGCTTCTATAAGGCTTGTCGATACCACCCGACATGTCTTTCCCTCATTCAGACGGTCGCGTATTCTACCCAGGATTTTTTTCCTATGGCGAGCAGTCATAAGCGTCGACAGGTGAAAACGGCTTTCAGGGGGAAGCAAATCGTAAATGCGCCTGGCTCTCGCCCTGGTATTGACAATGCAAAGAACCTGACTGGCAGCGGATATACGCGCGGCCAACTCAGTTTCCCCGATTTCGCCTTCCATTTGAAAGCTGACACGTTTGAAAAACTCAAACATATCCTCCACATCTGCGCATATTTCATGCGCCGTCATGTCGGGGGCAAACCGCGCAAAGAGCTCTTTTAAATACGGTTGAGTCGCGGTACACAAAACCGCCGTGACATCGTAATTGCGAACCAGCTGCGCTATTGCGGCTACGCAGGGCTTAAGGTATTTAACGGGGATCATCTGAGCCTCGTCAAATATCACTACGCTGTTCGCAATGTTGTGAAGCTTTCGGCACTTACCGGGTCGGGAAGCGTGAAGGGACTCGAAGAACTGTACGGCTGTCGTTACGACAATTGGCGCGTCCCAATTCTCGCTCGCCAGCCTGCGGCGCTTCTCGGACTCTTCCTGCGCGTCGAGCGGGTCATCCGGCATGTCGATTGCCGAGTGATGACTGATTACGTTGTTTTCGCCGAGAATATCCGAAAAGATAGCGGCGTTTTGATCTATAATGCTCGTATATGGTATGACGTATATGATTCGCGACTTACCGTGATATAAAGCGTGAGCGAGCGCGAAGGCCAGCGATGAGACGGTCTTTCCGCCGCCGGTGGGAACTGTCAGGGAATACAGCCCGCAAGGCATCTGCCCGGCCGCGAGGCATTGAGCGAGTATGTCGCATCGCTTTTTGTTTATGGCTTTCGATGGATTTGCCCACTTCGCGGTTTTGTCCATCAATCTGTTAAAAAGCGCCTCCATACCGTCCCCGCCGCCCCGTTCGGGAGCGTCGGGGCGCATAAAGGCCTCTGTATCAAGAAAGTCGGCGTCGACAAGGCACGAAAACAGCATTCGCGTATAGAAGGACATGGCGTAACGATCTTTGAGGTCGAGCCATGCGGGAGTGGAGGCGTCCGGAAGCGAAATTTCCTTCATGCCTGTAGCGTAATCCCGGGGGATTTGCTTTAAGACGCGTCCCATAAGCGTTCCGTCTCCAGACGTTGAGGCTCTGCTGCCCATATCGGGCATACCGCCGTGATGTCCTGCTATAGCGAAGGCCATCAATACATCCCTCCGGGCGAACGCCTGTTGCACCCCGGCGGTTGAATGATCTACCTTTTTCACGCGCTTTGGGTCTTTCATGCGAGCCTGAGCGTCGCTGCCGTATTTGCCGACGTCGTGGAGATCTCCGGTTAACGCGGCGTGGCCGCCTGCCGAAAAGGGCCTGGCAAAGTCCTCCGCCAACCGGGCGACGCCGTACAAGTGATCCCTCAACGGCTGCGCTTTACCATCATCGCGCTTGTGCCCTATATAGCCGCCGTTATTATTATGTTGCGCGGTATCATTAAGCTTCATTGGAATCCTCACATAGATGTATCATTTCTATTAACAACCTCGTCGTTTCCACCTGGGTCGTCACGTTGTGCTGCAGCAATGTCTCAAGATAGAATTCTTTGAAAAGGCGAATGAATTCCTGATGAGTTATCATAGCCTCGGCATGGCCGCGAGCCAGGTCGTAGTCGGTGTTGGCGTCGAGTATCAATACGCCCTTGCCCTCGTACAGAGCTATCTCCAGATCCCCCATGGCGTCGTCATCTCGCAGAAAATATATATGGAAGTAAGGATTGCTTTTCTGATGCCTGAGAAGCTGATTTAAAATTGAGATTCTCTCACTCTTTGTAAAAGGACGCATACCCCAGAAGTGATCCGTGGTCCTCCCGGTTTGGGCAAAGCGCTTCATTGCGGATTGCTTGTAAATTACATGCGATGGTTTATGTTTTTTATATGTGTCTTCGGTGCGCTTTTCATATATGCTTTTAAGCTGAGTGATCGTATCGATAAAAGAGCCGTCTTTTTGAGACATTGGCCCTTCGAGCACGGCGTCGGCGAGTATGTCCGCAGAGATATAGTCAACCCCTATATCAGGCTTAATTTTATAGATCGGACGGTTATACTCAAGCGCCGCGTAGTCCACGCTATATTGAATATAGTTTTCAAAGGCGTCGTACTCGAAATACGAGCGCTTGAAAACCGTATATTCCCGCTCAGGAAGCGAGTAAAGTTTACGGAACAGGCCGCGTCCCGTTCTGGTTTGGGCAAAGCCGTGAAAATCAGAGTCGAAGACGATGACGTCCTCGCGTTCACGCCCGAGCGAATCCGTGTATTCGCACAGCATGACGTCCGCCCTTGAAATCCCGTTTGGTTCCGCGCGGTCGCGCTTCGGGCTGATCGCGTGCAAATACCCGGAATATCTTTTTTCATAGAATATGGCCATCAGCGCGTTTATCGCGTGAACTGTGCGCACACAGTCGTCATCCGCGGTGACGTAGTGATCGACTTGTGCGTCCGTTTTGCGCATGAGCGACTTCAGTTGTCCGTATATCCCTGCATAAGGACAATTGATAAGCGTAACGCGAATATCCGACGCCGAGGCGTATATATCGTCTATACGTCCGTAAAACTCGCCGGCTACTTCCTCTACGACGGCTTCGCTCTCGTCGTTTACGGCTTTGCGACGCAAAAACGTCCACATCTCTTGTTGCACCATATAGCCGCGCCTTCCGAACAACGTTATCTGCAACGATTCAGACAGTTCCTTTGCCTCACTATCCGTAAGCTCAAATCGTTCGGGCAGTAAGCGCGCAAAGTTCTCGACGCTTTGCTGATTGGCCATGCCATGTATAATGCGACTGACTGAGGTCTTGCTCTTGTATCCCATCCGCGACGCAAGTTGTTGTAACGTTAACTTTTTTTCTAGCATGAATTTTGATGTAAATGTCCCTATATCCACCGTATCCCTCCCACTTAAGCGCGACATATGAATTCTTCAGGCATTATATATCGAGGTGACGAAAACGCGTTCAACCTCCGCTTTACGACATATGGCGCTGGTTACAGTTTGCCTGCACCAAACGTAGCGGCTTAATTCAAAGAAATGGATCTTGGTTATCGGAATCATTATATCAGAAAATCGGCATGACGGTATACATGGTTTTGTGTTAAAATGTAGACATCAGCCAATTTTATAATGCTGCCGCCTTGGCTGGAAAGCAGGGCCACAGCATTTAAAACAGCACAAAATAATACAGTAAAATATAGCAATAAT
>JAUNBY010000177.1 GCA_030526935.1 Clostridia bacterium | reverse complement strand
TGGCGGCGGACGCTCCGGAGGCGGCGGAGGATCGCGCGGCGGCGGCGGCGGGTTCCGCAGATAGCCTATGTCATATCCTAAAAAGAAGAAGAGCCGTAAGAAAAGAATCGAAGCGATTGTCACCGCGTTTCTCGCGGTGGCTCTCGCTATGTCTACCGCGGTTGCTATATGGGCGTCTTACAATCCCGATGCGCATATATCCGAATTGTTTGAGAGTATAATAAACGCGTCCGCAAGGCAATACGAGCACGACGTCGTCGCGTCCGTCCAATCTCCGCCTTTTGTATATGACGACGGGGAATACGGCGCGGACGCACTTGAAGACGCGGACATGGATGACGGCGCGGACGCCCCGGACGGCGCGGGCGACGCGGAAAGCGCGAACGTTCCAGCCGGCGAAGCTTCCGCGACCGAATCGCAAACCGTCGAAATCGTGATAAGCTGCGTAGGGGATATAACCATGGGACGCGAGGTGCTTTCCGGCCAGAACAGGTTTGAAAACGCGGCCGACCGGAAGGGTTTGGATTATTTCTTTTCGGGCGTCAGGGAGATACTCGAACAGGATGATTTGACCATAGGCAATCTCGAAGGCCCTTTGACGACGGCCAAAACCCATCGAAAAGGCAGGCAGTTCATATTCAAGGGAAAGCCGGAATACGCGCAGGTTCTCTCGCTTGGAAGCGTGGAGGCCGTGACCATCGCCAACAACCACTCAAGAGACTTTCTCGGAAGGGGACAAAAGGACACCCAAAACGCCCTAAACGAGCACGGCATAACCTGGTTTGGCTACGGCAAGACCGCCATTTACGAGGTAAAGGGCGTCAAGATCGGCCTTATAGGGCTTACCGAATGGGACAACAGCGCGGCGCAGCTCAGGCAGGCCGTAAAAAAGATCAATGAATCGTGCGATATGGTTATAGTGCAGTTTCACTGGGGGCGCGAGGGCAAAGGACAACCGACTAAAAAGCAAAAGCGCCTGGGTCACGCGGCCATAGACGCGGGAGCGGACGCCGTGTTCGGACATCATCCGCACGTCGTCGGAGGAATAGAGATTTATAACGGTCGAACCATCGCCTACAGTCTCGGCAATTTCTGCTTCGCGGGCAATACAAATCCCGCGGATAAGGACACCGTGATAATAAGGCAGTCGTTTACCGTCGACGCGGCCGCGGGCGACGTCGTTCCGGGAAGCCTCGCGGTAATCCCGTGTTCAATATCCTCCTCGTCGGACACCAATGACTTTAGACCGCAGGCGCTTACCGGAAACCGCGCCGCGGCGGTATTTGAGAAGATAAAAAAAGCCAGCCGGGGATTCGCACAGACGCCGGATTTCGACGGGATGGCGGCGGGATAGCGCATTGCCGGCGCGTATAGCGGCGTAAAATAAGGGCGCGGTATAAAAACCGCGCCCGCATATTATCATCTACAGGTCATACCATTGTTCACAATACGCGTCCACGTCCTCGCGGCTCGCGGTGAACGGGCCGGGGGTCTCCATCTTGAGGGATACGAGGGCGGCTGAAAACCTAAGCGACGCGGCTATGTCGTTTTTAAGGCGTTCGCAGAGGTAGGCGGCGAATATCGTGTCGCCGCGCCCGGTTCTCCCCGTCAGGTTTCGCGGCTTGAGAGGCGCGGTATATATTTGTTTGCCGTCGTACACAAGCGCCTCGGTGTTGTGGGTGATCATTATCTCCTTAGCGCCCCAGGCGTGAAGCTGTTTGGCGGCGGCGGCGCGGTCGGCGAGGCCGGTGATTATCTCGGCTTCCGCCGCGTCGGTCTTTAAAAACCTTATCATGGGCAGGTATTTCAGCTTATCCTCCCAATCGTAGAACACCATATTGCCGTTTTCCGCGCGCCTTAGAAGAAACTGCACGTCTACGGCGGCCATGGCGCGGTTGGCGGCATATTCTATCATATCCTCGCCAATGTCGCCGCTGACGAGGCCCGCGATTTGATACAGTCTCGTCTTGACATCGGGTATCTCATCGACGCGATATGGCTCAATCAGGCTTATGGCGTGACAGGTTCGCCGCTCGCGGTCGGCGGTGTGGTATATGTTTTCTATGGAGGTACAACTCGGGCTGTACAGCGGGAATATGCTCACGCCACGGCTTGCGGCGAACACCTTTTCGAGGTCTATTTGCGCGGGATTGCACTTTGGAACGACCGCAACGCTCGCTCCCGTCGCGGCGGCGGAATAGCCCGAATAGACGACCGCGCCTCCCACACCCGTCACGGTCTCGCCCCCGAAATCGGTATTTATGTCCAGCGAGGGCTGCCCAAGTATTACAATGTCAAACTCTTTCATCCGTCACGTCTCCGTTCATATTTTCATACCGGCAAGATATGCCATCGTCGCTGAATACAAAGCACGCGGCCTGATGGCGACCGCCCGGCGGGTCGGTAAATACGGGCGTAATCCCGAGGCTTTTTACAAGCGCGATTAAATCCGGATGTGCGCTGTCGTAGCGCCGGTCGCTCGACGCGGTAAAAACCGCGTATCTGGGTGATATCGCGCGAAGAAGTCCCTCGTCGATTCCGTCTATCTGGCCGTGGTGTCCGATTTTTACGACCTGCGCTATGATCCGCGTTTTGTCAACCGACGAGTATCCCTCTTTGTTCGTATCTCCGACAAGAAGCGCGCGATGCCCGTTCAGGCAAAGCCTTATAATCACGCTCAAATTGTTCATGCGCGCGTCAAGTTCGCGAATCGATTCGGGCGACGGGTCGCGCCATATGCTTTCGATCTGCGATTGAGCCATGTCCGCCTGTTCGGGCGAAGGGGACAACACCTCAAGGCATAATCCGGGCGCCGCTTCAAAGTCCATGCCCGAGTGCACGGTTCTGATTCCGTCAAATTTAGACAGTCGCCTGTGGTCGTTGAGCGCGCGGATGAACTTGTCCATGCTCCGGTCGAGGGCTTTTGCGTCGAGGTCGCGGTCCGGCAAACGGGGCAGGAGGTTCGTCCATATTTCCCTGACGGGAATGGCGCTCGCGACTTCATAAAGCCCGCAGGTGTGGTCTTCGTGTATGTGCGTGTTTACGAGAAGGTCTATGGACGATACGCCTTTGGCGCGAAGATAATCGACGCAGCGCACGCGCGGCGTACCGGCGGCGTACTCGCCCGGATCCGCGCTGCCGCCGTCGATCAGCATGGTGAAATTGTCGTAGCGAATCAATATGGCTTCGCCGTAGCCGACGTTTATGAAATCTATGCGCATGTACACATCCCGTTTCGGCGATTATCGCCTTTTCGTCATTTCATCGCCCTTTTTATATAGGCCGATGACAATATCAAAACCAGTACCGTCATAACCACGGCTATGGCGCTTCCGTATCCGAAGCGGAGGTTTTTAATGCCGTAGTTATACATAAACTGCGTTATTGTCGAGGTCGTGTTAGCGGGGCCGCCCTGCGTAAGTACGTTGACTTTTTCGAACAGGCGAAACGTGTCTATCGTGCGAAGCAGACAGCAAAGGAATACGCTCGAACGAATGTTCGGCAGGGTAACGTATTGAAATTTCTGGAATTTAGTCGCGCCGTCGATGTCCGCGGCCTCGTACTGATCGCGAGAGACCGTCTGAAGCGACGCGTAGAGAAGCAGAAATACAAAGGGGACGTTTTGCCAGATGTCGATTATGAGTATAACGGGAAACGCGGTATTTATGTCGTAAAACCAGTTGTATACGGGCAGGCGCATGGCTTCGAGCACCTGATTGACAATGCCGTAATTGCTCGAAAGCATTATCTTCCATGTGAGCGCCACCGTGACGGCGGGAAGAAGGTAGGGTATGAGTATGAGAGTTCTCATTATCTTTTGCCCGCGCTTCATGCCGTTGACGAATATGGCTTCCAAAAGCCCGAGCGCCAATTCAAACACGACGGCCAGTATCGTAAACTTCACGGTGTTCATAACCGCCTGCCTGAAATACGCGTTGGCGAAAAGATTAGTATAGTTGTCGATTCCGACGAAATTGCTCGTGCCCTTCAGATAATGAAAATCGGTAAAGCTGTAGAGTATCGTGAATAACAGCGGATAGGCGGTGAGCACGATAAGCACAACCAGCGTCGGCGAGATCATTACCGATGGGAAATACCTGTCGCGATTCAATTGACCGGGACGATTAATCTTCATGGGATATAACCTCTTTCGCCGATGTTATGACGCGCGGTCGCCGCGGACGGGTATCTAGACCCGTCCGCGCGCCTGTCGCGCGCCGGAGCGTTCCAGTTGGCTCGCCGGCGCGCGGTTGCCGTTATTGCGTTACTACATCATCATTACCATTTCGCACGCCATCTGCGCGTCGGCGATGGTCTGATCGACCGTCTTTACGCCCTGTACGCAGTTGTCGAGTTCAGCCCCGAGGGCGAGGGTAAAATCATTCCACTGCTCTATGAGCGGGCGGTATACGCCAACCTCGAGCGCGTCGCACACGGTCTGAAGCTGCGGGTAGTCGACGAGTATTTCCTCGTCGAGCAGGCAGGAGTAGCGGCAGGGCACGCCTCCGACCTTTATGGAGTCCTTCTGAACCTGAGCGTCGGTTATGTAGGTGAGAAGCTCGAGGGCGAGTTCCTTGTTCTGCGAGTTGTTGGCGATTCCCAGGAACCAGCAGCCGTAGATGGAGGTAGATACGGGATCGCTTTGTTCGGTCAATTTGGTGGGAACGACGGTGTAGCTGGCGTTTCCTTCGGCGGTAGGCACGTACCAGCCCGGCCAGCCAAGCGCGAGCGTCGCGCTTCCGCTGTCGATGGCGGCTACGATGTCGTCCTTATCGAGTATCTTGCCCACTTTCATAAGCTCCAGATACATCTCGAGAGCCGCCTTGAATTCGGGGGTATTGATAGTCACGTTATTGTCGCCGTCGATTACCCATCCGCCGTTGGCGAGGAGCACCGGCAGGAAGTCAGATACGATATTGTCGCCGGCCTGCGCGCGAAGCAGGTAGCCGTCGTTGCCGTTGGCCTTGCCGTAGGCCGCGATATTCAAAACGTCTTCCCAGGAATCGACGTCGGCGATGTCATAGCCCGCGGCCGCCAGATTGGCCTTGTTGTACATAAATACGGTTACGTTTCCGAAATAAGGCACGAGGTATACGTTTCCGTCGAGCATACCCGCGGCGGTGGTGGCGGGGATTATGTCCTCGTCATACGCGTAGCCCATTTCGGAGAGGTTGGCCAGCACGTTATTGGAGGCGAATTCCGCCATCCACGAGCCGTCTACCATGCACAAATCGTAAGCGCCCTGAGCGTTGACCGCGTCGAGCGCGATTTTGCTGTGCAGGTCGGCGAAGGAGAGGTCGAGCACCTCGCAGGTCACGCCGTGCTCGGCTTCAAAAGCCGGAAGACAGTCGAGTATAACGTCGGTATAGGACCCGCCGCGAAGTATCAGCGTGAGCTTCTGCTCCTCGGCCCGTGCGAAACAGCAGGTTCCAAGTACGAACATGAGCGCCAGAATAACAGCGAGCATCCTTTTCATTGTGAGTTCCTCCTAATCGTTATTATGTCTATTGTCAACCTTTGACAGCGCCGCTTGATAAGCCTTGTATCAAATAGTTCTGCGCAAAGATGACGAACAGCATTATGGGGACTACCGATATCGTGCCTCCGGCGGCGACAAGTCCGAAATTCGTCAGGTTATCCTCGGTGTTGAGTATGGCGAGCGACAGCGGAACGGTGTAATTGCGCGGGGTTTGGACGAAGATTATCGCGTAGGTGTACTCGTTCCACGCGTACATGAACGACAGCATGGCTACCGCCGCGACGCCGGGCAGGACGAGCGGCAGGACAATTTTTACGAATAGCTGCCACTCCGTCGCGCCGTCAACCTTGGCGCTCTCCTCGACCTCCTCGGGCAATTCCTTAAAAAAGCTTATCATAAACCATATTATGAGCGGGATGTTTATCAATACGCAGGCCAGCGTCGCGGGGATCTTGGTGTTTAAAACTCCCGTTCTGGCGAACATTATGTAAAGCGGAATCGTAAAAGCGACGGGAGGCAGCACGCGCACCAGCAAAACCCAATATGTGACGGGCTTTTTGAGCCGGTAGTGAAAGCGCGAGCGGGCGATTACATAAGCCGCCGCCAAGCCGAAAGCCAGCGATAAAACGAGCGATATCCCCGTAACCTGAAGGCTGTTGACCAGCGCCACGTCGAAGCCCTTCTCCGTGAAAAGCCGCGTGAAGTGCTCAAGCGTGAACGACTGCGGTATTAGCGGTATCTGCCCCATCAGTTCCTGATTTTCGCGAATCGACATGGCAAACAGCCAATATATGGGAAACAGCGTCACAATCAAAATGAGCGCGGCGATCAACGGACGAACCGAAAACCGCCTCTTACTTTTTTTAGACATCAAGCCGCCTCCATATCACCCTGCCTCAGGGTATGTTTTTATAGTCGTTTAGCGGCGAAATTATAACGTCGCGATTTGCGCTTGGGCATATTGCCGCAAACTTCGACTTTCATTTCGTCAAAGCAACAGAATAAATAATACCACAGACTAACGAACTTGTCAACAAGCAGTTTTCACGAGATTTATAAATTCATGGAATTTCGGTTACTATTCACCCTTGTTTTACGAGACTATAGACGCCTTGCGATATTTCCGGGATGACATCACCCGACAGCGCTTCACGCGGTCTGCAACCCCAGAGGGGCAATGTCATCAACCCAAGCAAGTTAACCCAACAATCAGTGCCATCAACCCC
>JAUNBY010000176.1 GCA_030526935.1 Clostridia bacterium | reverse complement strand
GCCCTCGCCGCAACCCGAGCCTGATGCCGTCCCGACCGAAGAGCCTGATGCGCGGGACGATTTGACGACGCCCGCGCTTTCTCCGGATGTCGCGAATGCTATGGACGACGCGACGATTACACCCGAAATCGCCGCCGCGGAACAGGCGGAAGAAACGACTCCGGAGGAGGAAGCGACGCCGGATGCGTCGCAAGACGACGCGACGCCTGACCCTGTATCGGAAAACGCGGCGCAATCCCCGTCGACTACGCCTGCGGACGTGACCGTAAGATCGTTGCAAACGACGCCGGAACCCATGGCGTTGGACGAAGGCGAAGCCTCATTACCGGACGAACAGCCCGATGCGGCTCAGCCGGAATCGAGCGCTCAGCCCGCCATGACGGATGAGGATGAAGGCGCGGGGGATGCGGGCGAACCTGAACAGGTGTCAGACGCGTTGCCGACACCCCTCCAGCCGGAGTTGTCGGGAGAATTCGCGGATGCTTCGCCGATGCCTGCGGGGGACGAGATGTCGGATTCGACGCCCGAACCCTCTGCCGAACCTACGCCCGAACCTGCTCCAACCCCCGAGCCGCTTCCGACGATAAAGCCCATGGGGGAGACGACGGTTTACTATTTCGATGGCAGCAGATACTACCATCGAACGACGAACTGCGGAAGCATGCGCAACGCTCCGGGGCATACGCTCATTGAAGCGCGCGATTCCGGAAAGCCCGCCTGCTCGGGATGCGACCCCGTTGCTTTGAGCATGATTGACGAAGAGATGGCCGTCTGGTGCGGAAACGACGCGGTGTTTCACATAACCGACGAATGCCCGGCGCTGACGAACAGGTGGACGGCCATGACGCTCAACGCGGCCTGGCTCGAAGAAGGCATGAACGGCTGCGAACTTTGCGGCAGCAGCCGCTATGTCGAGTATTACACGCAAAACCCGGTGACGACGCCTGTTCCCGCGCCCCCGCAGATCGACTGACGCGGCTGAGCGCCGGTAAGCGCGCGGGGGCGTGAGGGTCATCGCCTCCGCGTTTTCTCATATATAATATCCAAGAGGTGCTGTTACAGATGAAGCTGATTGTTTTCGATACCGAGGCTACGGACCTCACTCCCGGACAGATATGCCAATTATCCTACCTTATGGCTGACGGGGACGACGTGAAGGGCAAGAACATGTTTTTCACCGTCGACGAGATGAGCGAAGGCGCTTACGATGTTCACGGACTTAGCATGGACGAACTGAAGGAATTGTCAAACGGCGAGAGGTTCGAGGACAGGGCGGATGAGATATACCGCGATTTTTCCTGGGGCGATATAATGGTAGGGCACAACGTCGCGGCGGACGACAGGTACATAAGGGTGGAGTTCGAAAGGTGCGGCCTCAAGCTCAAGCGCATGAAGACATTTTGCACGATGAATTACTTTACCTCCGACGCGCAGCTCAAAAGGAAAGTCAATATCGGCCGCCCAAAGCCGCCTAAACTCAGCGAACTTGTCGAGCACTTCGCCATACCCGAGGAATTGATAGCGCAAAAATCAGACGAGTGGTTCGCGGGCGGCGGCAAGCTCCACGACGCGCGCTTCGACACCGCGGCCACGTATCTTTGCCTGCTCGAAGCTACGAAAGCCGGAAAGATACGAGGCGTCGTATAGGAAAATAGAGGTCATACAGGAAAGCAGCTCTCCCTTACGACTACGCGACAGGGGAATTCCACGCGCACGTTACCGCTATGCCCCAACCGTATGCGGTCTAAGAGCAGCGTAACCGCCATATGCGCCATATCGCTTCTGGGTATGCGCACGGTCGTAAGCATGGGCTTTGTCGTCTGCGCCTGGTCTATGTCGTCTATCGATATGAGCGACAGCCTCGCGCGCTTTTCGCGCATTGCCCGTATGGCTCCTATGGCGATGGCGTCGTTGGCGCATAAAAGCGCGGTCACCTCGCTTCTCTCGATGAGGCTGAGCATCGCCTCGTAGCCCGCGCCGGAGGTTTGTTCACAGTGAATTATAGCGCGGTAGTTTATAGGCAGTCCGTTTCTTATTAGCGTCTCGCTGTAGCCGACGTATCTGCTTTCATATGAGCAGTCGCCTATATAGGCGATATTTTTATGTCCCAGCGATATTAGATGCTCAACCGCGACCATAGCGGCCTTCTCTCCATCGCACACAACCTCGTCAACCTCGAAATTCATCGGGTTTCGCCAAAGGCCCACTATGTTGGGCGTCGCGCCCTTGAGCCTGTCAAGAACAGCCCGCGAGCAGCGCCCGAGTATTATTATGCCGTCGGGCGAGACGACGCATTCGCCCGCGGCGTGCGCCCCGGCGTCCCCGTCCGCCATTATAACCTCGTAAAGCCCCACGCGCGCCTTGTTAAGTTCCACCTCAACCGCGCGGAAAAGTTCGAGGAAGAACGGGTCCTCGTCGAGCGAGCGTATTCTCGCGAGCACTAAGGAAACCTTCAACGGCTTCTCCGAGGCTTCTTTCTTCCTCAACGACCTGGCTGCCGCGTCGGGAACATATCCCGTCTGCCTCGCCGCGAGCCATATCCTTTTTCTCAATTCCTCCCCGGCACAGCCCGGTTTGTCGTTCAATACCCTCGACACGGTGGATGGCGAAACGCCCGCCAACTTTGCTATATCCTTTATAGACACGCTAACCTCCATATTCGCTTGCAAGCATAACCGACGCGCGGCGTATTCAACCTGCCCTTGATATTATATCATTTTGGCGATTAAGGCGCAATATCCGTTCCGCACAGGTGAACGCAATCGTTTGTGTAATTTAGCCTTGCAATTCGAGTTCATATAGTTTATTATATTGCCATTGAAGCCGCAACATCCCGTGGAGATGGGATATTTAAATCGCAAGAAAGCGCAAACGTTTGCGTATGAGGTGGGATAAGCATCATGAAAAAATACATCGCTCTACTGTTGACGGCCGCCATATTCGCGCTTGGCGGATGCTCGGGAACGGGGGGAGTCGAATCCTCGACAATCGAGCTTACAAACGTTTCCTACGACCCGACGCGCGAATTCTACACGCGGTATAACGAAATATTTATTGAGCGGCAAAAGGAGAAGGGCGTCGAGGTCGAGATAGTCCAGTCTCACGGCGGTTCCGGCTCTCAGGCCATATCGGTGTCTCAGGGACTGGAAGCCGACGTGGTGACGCTCGCGCTCGAGGGCGACGTTCAGGCCATAGCCGACGCGGGGCTTATAGACGAGGGCTGGAAAGACGAACTGGCTTCGGACAGCGCCCCTTACACCTCCGTGATAGTCTTCCTCGTGAGAGCCGGCAACCCCAGGGGAATCGAGGACTGGGACGACCTCGCCCGCGAGGGCGTGGGCGTCATAACGCCCAACCCCAAGACATCGGGGGGAGCGAGGTGGAATTTCCTCGCGGCGTGGGCGTTTGGCGAGGAAAACTGGACGGACGAAGCCGATATAGCCGACTTTGTGCAAAAGCTCTACATGAACGTGCTGGTGCTCGATTCAGGAGCCAGAGGTTCCACTACTTCCTTCGTCGAGAACAAGCAGGGCGACGTGCTCATCGCCTGGGAAAACGAGGCGTATCTCACGCTTGAGCAGTATCCCGGCGAGTACGAGATAATCACCCCGAGCATATCCATACTTTGCCAGCCCTCCGTAACCGTCGTCGATTCGGTAGCCAGAAGGCGCGGCACGGAGGCGATAGCCCGCGAATACCTCGAGGGGCTTTATTCCGACGAGGCGCAAAACCTCGCCGCCGAATACTATTACAGGCCCTCGAATCCCGACATACTCGCAAACTACGCCGACACGTTCGATTTGAACGTCGCGCTCACGAATATCGAGCATTTCGGCGGATGGATCTCGGCGCAGGAGCGTTTTTTCGCGGACGGCGGCGTGTTCGACGCCATATACGACAGGTGAAGCCATGAAAAAACACAGAGTTATACCCGGATTCGGGATTTCGCTCGGAATAACGGTTACAATAGTAAGCCTTATAGTCGTAATACCTCTGGCGTCGCTTGCGTTTTCCGCCGCTGAACTTGGCTTTGGCGAGTTTATCGAAACCATAACCCGCGAAAGGGTGCTGGCCAGCTTCGAGGTGAGCCTGTTGTGCTCATTCGTAGCGGCGGCGATAAACCTCGTGATGGGCGTCATGCTCGCGTGGGTTCTGACGCGATACGACTTTCCGCTCAAGCGCCTGCTGGACGGCCTTATAGAGCTTCCCTTCGCGCTGCCGACCGCGATCGCGGGAATTACGCTTACGTCACTAACGTCGAATAACGGCTGGATAGGCTCATTTTTCGCGCGCTTCGGCGTAAATATCGCCTATACCAGAACGGGCATTACCATAGCGCTCATATTCGTAGGCATACCCTTCGTCGTAAGGAGCGTTCAGCCGGTTCTGGAAAAGCTCGATTTATCCTGCGAGGAAGCCGCCGACATGCTTGGAGCGGACAGAAGGACGATATTTATGAGGGTGATTTGGCCTGAAATCAAACCCGCCGCGCTTACGGGCTTTTCTCTGGCGTTCGCGAGAGGGCTTGGAGAATACGGCTCCGTCGTCTTCATCGCCGGCAACAAGCCCTATTCGACGGAGATAGTGCCGCTTATGATAATGTCGCAGTTGCAGGAGTTCGACTACGCCGAGGCTACGGCTCTGGCGATGGTGATGCTCGTCGCGGCGTTCATACTGCTCATGATAATGAACGTCATACAGATGCGCGCCGGAAGGCTTACGAGGCAGGGAGGCTGAGACAATGAAGAAGACGAAAGGACAGATAGCCCTTATAGCCGCGTGCGCGGCGTTCGCGGCGCTGTTTTTGGTACTGCCGCTGATATTCGTAATAACCCAGGCGCTCAAGGACGGCATAGCCGCGTATATGGAAAGCATAGTCGACGAATACACGTTAAAGGCGCTGTCGCTTACGGTAAGGACGACGATAGTCGCGGTTGTGTTCAACACGCTTTTCGGAGTCATAGCCGCGTGGACGGTTACGAAATACGATTTTCGCGGAAAGAAAGCCCTGGCGACGATTATAGACATACCGCTCAGCGTATCGCCGGTAATAGCGGGCCTTATATACATATTGACGTTCGGCCGCACAAGCCCCATATATCCGTTTTTAATGGAGCATAATCTGACGATTGTCTACGCCGTGCCGGGTATAATGCTGGCGACAATATTTACTACTCTCCCGTATGTTTCGCGCGAGATAATACCGGTCTTGTCAAACCAGGGAACGCACGAGGAGGAAGCGGCGCTTTTGCTTGGAGCCGGAGGCTTTACCGTATTTCGGAAAGTGACCTTTCCGCACATCAAATGGCCGCTCATATACGGCGTGGTGCTGTGTACCGCCCGCGCGATGGGAGAATTCGGCGCGGTGTCCATACTCTCGGGACACCTTCGCGGAAAGACCAACACGCTCCCCCTTCACATAGAGATACTTTACAACGAATTCAACTACACGCAGGCGTTCGCGGTGTCGTCGATACTCGTGTTTCTCGCGATAATCATATTGATACTTCGAAGCGTCATAGAGCATAAAGGCAAAAAGGCGGGTATATAGAAATGTATGTCGAACTTAAAAACATAAACAAATCCTTCGAGAGCTATCAGGCGTCAAAGGACGTGTGCTTCGGCGTCGAAAAGGGCAAATTGAGCGCCCTTTTAGGCCCCTCGGGAAGCGGCAAGACGACCATACTCAGGATGATAGCGGGGCTGGAAAACCCCGATTCGGGGGAAATACTCATCGACGGCAAAGTCGTAAACGACATTCCCGCGAGCAGGCGAAACATTGGCTTCGTATTTCAGAATTACGCGCTTTTCCGCTACATGACGGTCTATGACAACATAGCCTTCGGCCTCAGGGTTCAAAAAAAGGACAAGCGCTATTGCGTAGAGCGCGTCAGGGAGCTTATAGAACTTACCGGCTTAAAGGGTCTGGAAAAACGCTATCCAAGCCAGCTTTCGGGAGGCCAGAGGCAGCGCGTGGCGTTCGCTCGCTCGCTCGCGCCCACTCCCGGACTGCTTCTTCTCGACGAGCCTTTCGCCGCCATCGACGCGAAGGTCAGAAAGGAGCTTCGCACATGGTTAAGGCAAATGATTAATATAGTCGGCGTAACCGGCATATTCGTAACCCACGACCAGGACGAGGCCGTGGAGGTCGCCGACGAGATAATCATCACCAATCAGGGACGCGTTGAACAGGTAGGCTCTCCCGCTCAGATTTATAAAAACCCTGAAAGCTCGTTCGTCGCGCGCTTTATAGGCGAATCGGCGCTGATTGAAAACTACGACGCGCTCATAGGCTTCGACCGCGTACCCAATGTCGAAAC
Organism: Clostridia bacterium; assembly: GCA_030526935.1. GTDB lineage: Bacteria > Bacillota > Clostridia > Christensenellales > Aristaeellaceae > JAUNBY01. The sequence continues at coordinate 391 of JAUNBY010000176.1, read as the reverse complement.
CGCCATCGTCCGCCCGGAATTCGTCGAGGCGTTCAAGTCCGACAATGAGAAGTATCGCGACGTCATGGACGTGACCGAGCAGGGCGTTATAAAGGAGATATCATTCAGGGGAGGGCATCTGGAGGTAAAGCTCGACGTGGGAAACGGCATTATACTGACCACGAACCGCTCCCTCGAAAGGCGTCCCATATCCATAGGCGAGAGTATGCGCGTTCTGGTCTACAGGCTGTACCTTTTCGACGGCGCGAAGTCGTACCTTTTGCCGAACAAGGCCCTCGACGGGCGGACTATTGAGTAGTTCCGCGGTTCGTAATCCTCCCGCCTGCGACATGGCTTGGTTACTGTTCACCCTTGTTTCGTCGGCTGGGTAATTCAATTTGGAATTGAGGCG
>JAUNBY010000175.1 GCA_030526935.1 Clostridia bacterium | reverse complement strand
AGCAACACTTACATTTGAAGAGGCGGCAGCTTACACAGGTATTGGAATGAACAAGTTGCGTGAGATGGCAAGGCCGGAAAATTGTCCATATGCGTTATGGGTTGGAAAACGGCGATTAATCAAACGCAAGCCGTTTGAACAATTCCTTGAACGTTCGTATTCAGTTTAACCAAATAACAACATTTTGAGAGAGCCTGATATGATATAATACAAAGGTCATATCAAGGCTCTTTTCGTGAAGAAAGGAGCTACAGATGCCTAAGCGCAAAGACAACAAAGGTCGAACCTTGAAAACTGGAGAATCGCAAAGGAAAGACGGTCGGTATCAGTATCGATATACGGATGCAAGCGGGAAGCGGCATACCATCTACGATGTGGATTTGACGCAACTTCGAGCAAAGGTAGATGAAGTGCAAAAGTACATCTCACAAGGGCTTGATTACGCCGCAGGTCGGATAAATGTGGTCGAACTGCTTGAAAGGTATATCGAGTTGAAGCAAGGCGTTAGAGAAGCCACAAAGGAGCTTTACGCATATGTTTTGAATCTAGCTCAAAAAGAAGATTTTTGTGCTAGAGAGATCGCAGGTATTCGTGTTTCTGATGCAAAGAAGTGGCTTATAGAATTGAGCAAACAGGGCAGGAGCTATAGCACCATTCGTAGCATAAAGGCAGTTGTCAGGCCGGCATTCCAAATGGCAGTCGATGAGGACGCTCTAATCAAAAATCCATTTTGTTTTAAATTAGCGGATATTATCACCAATGACGCCAAGCATCGAACTGCACTGACGCCGCAACAGCAAGAGGCGCTAATGTCTTTCGTCAAAGAAGATGAGGTGTGCCGTAAGTACTATGATGAGATTGTTTTGCTTTTGGGAACAGGGCTTAGAGCCAGTGAGCTTTGTGGGCTAACCGTAAAGGACTTGGACTTTGAGCAGGGAAGAATCAGAGTAGAGCGGCAGCTGCTTGTCAAAGGAAAGGGAGAATATCATGTATCTCCACCTAAAACAGAACATGGCGTGAGGTTCATTCCAATGACGCCTGATGTGAAGCGGTCACTTGAAAGCATACTGACGAACCGCAAAAATCCCAAAGCGGAGATGCTTATCGATGGATGTGCCGGGTTCATACTGTTGGGCAGATCCGGATGTCCAAAGGTCTATAAACAACTCCAAAAGGATATTCTCACAGTCAAAACGAGATATGATAAAGCCTATCCCGATTCACCAATGCCGAAGCTTACGCCACACGTCTTTCGGCATACGTTCTGTACGAACATGGCGAACGCTGGTATGGATGCCAAGACGCTACAATATCTGATGGGTCACTCCAATGTATCGATTACCCTGAACGTTTATACCCATATAGGCTTTGACCAAGCCGCAAAGCAAATGGCGAAGATAACCGATATAAGTTCTGTCTCTAAGGCCAGTAATGTTTGATCCTTTTTACACCAATGTTGACGCCAATCAGGGGTGAGCTTTTGAGAGCAATTAGCAAGTTTCGTGAACGCAAGACCGCTACAAGCCGCTAAAATAGCGGGGTTTGTGAAAGTCTGAAAGATGTCGTGAAGTGCGGGTCTCTGATTCAAGTTTAAACGCGGCGCCTTGCGGCGGCGCGGCTTTTGTGGGTTTTGGCTGAGCGGCCATTGGGAAAGGTCAGGCCGACAGCGGGCGACGCTGTTCCCCCCTCGTACTTGCGCAGGAAATGCGCGTGGCGTAATCCGTAAACACGCGCAGTGCCGCAAGCGCGGTCGCGCTTGCGGCACTGTTAATGCGCGCTTTATTCTACTGTATCCGTCGTCGCGATTTCGCCGGGTTCTGATTGCGTGTCGGCGCTGTTTTGAGCGCTTTGCGTCGCGTCTTGCGCGCTTGTCGCTTCGGATTGCTGATCTGCGGCGTCGTCCTGCGCGGCTTCGCTTTCCTCGTCCGGCTGTTCGGCTTCAGGCGCGGGCGAGAACTGTATGAGCCTCGTAAGCCTGTCCGCTTCGTCGGCGGGTATCAGGCGGGTTACTCCGTTTACTGTGGCGGTACAGTTGTCCGCGTCGTAATCGCTTATAGTGCATTCGACGCCATTGACGATTATAATAACCTTCTCGCGTCCCGTGGCTTGCGCAAGGTCTCCGGTTTCAATTTCCTTAATAAGCTCTATGGCTTCCTCGGAGGGGACGTATTCGTTTTCGCCAATGCTGGCTGAGATGGTGTATTCCGCGTCCCAGTCTGCGTCGAACAGGGCGGTCGAGCGCAGGGAATCGTAGCTCGCGTTGAGTATGACCTCGGCGTTGGCGGCGTCGATTACGTAGGTGATATTGGAATCCGGAATCTTTGCCAGATAGCCGTCGTCGGTCGCCTCTCCTATCAGTATCTCAAACTCGCCCCCGTCCCACGCGCAACTCACGCTCACGGGGTTTTCCATCTCGATTTCGCCCTTCCAGTCGGCGAGGCTTTGCCATGTCACTTCGCGTACAGCGTCGAACAGCGCCTCAACCGCAGTTTCGTCGGTTCTCTCGCCCTGCGCGGTGCGCCAGACGCCGTTTTCGTCGCGGGTGATGTCCACCCTGTCGGTTATGAAAAGCGTACCGGCGTCGCCTATGGTGGGCATTTCCTCTATCACGACCAGATCCATCGTCGAAACTGAAAACAAATCCTCAATGGACTCGTCGGCGGCGTACACCATACTTTCGTCGCCGGCCTTCATAATATAGACCTGTCCCGTAAGCGGGTTTTCGCCCCCCTGCATGAACACTGTCTCCCCGTCGGCGGTCGTGACAGCGGCTTCGGCTACTGGTTCGTCAAGCCCGTAATCGGCGAGGGATATATTTCCGTCAATCGTCGCCTGAGCCGTATATCCGGCCAGCGTTTCGGCCATTTCAGAGGCGACATCCTGATCAACGGGGCAGGCTTCGTCGCCGTTGAGTATCCATGTTCCGTCGACGTTTACGAGTTCAAGGCTTTCGCCCTCATACGTCCAGCCAAGGCCCGTGACCTCGCCTGTCACGAGGCTCACCTCGGCCTCGGTTTGCCGGGCGGCTTCGGTTTCATTAAGCTTTATTGCAAGATAATACCCTCCGCACGCCACGACGAGCGCCGCCAGCATTATTATGAGCTTTCTGCTTCTTTTCACGCGCGCTTCCTCCTATACCAGATTACAAGACCCATGGCCAACAGCGCAAGCGGTACCAGACCCACGAACAGGGTGCTGAACAGGGCTGACTGCGCCGCGGGAACCGTAAGTTGAGAGGTTTCGAGGCTCTTTGAACGGATGGATATGGACTCAGCCTGCTCGCACATCCAGTTGAGGGCGTTGAGCGCCAGATTATAGTTGGCGCCGGAGACCATGGAGTTTACCTCGTCGGTGAATATGCCGGCGCTTGCGAACCACACGAGCTTGCCCTCGCCAAGGACGCTCGCCGCCGCCACGTCGAAAGGCCCGTCTATATCGCCGTCCTCCTTGTCGGTGGAGGTCATTTCATAGCCCGCGATCTTCGCGTAGGCGCTGTCCGAGGTGGTCAGAAGGCTGGTCACCGTCGCCTGCGTCCCGTCGAGCTTGGCTATTCCCTGCGAGACCGGAGACAGCGCGTAATATCCGCCGCTTATGAGCGGGTCGGTTATGTCGTGGCTGTTGATGGTGGGCAGAAGGTAGTAATTATACCCGCGAAGGCACATCTGGCCGTCTCCCTCGACGATTATGCCCTCTGTCGCCGTAAGCCCCATGTGGGAGGTCACGGTAAGGAGATTTTCCATCTCGCCAGAGGCGATATATTCGGTGTTGAGGACTATGCTTCCGCCCGCGTCGAGGTAGTCGATGAGCATCTCGGCCTCGTCTGATGAAATGTCCGTCTGAGGGGACATTATTATAATGCTGTCGGCGTCCTCGGGGACGGCTTCGAGCGAGAGGAGGCTTAAATCTTCTATAGTCATGTTGTCGTTTTCCACGAGCGACTGCGCGGTTTCGCTAAGCGCGGTCTCGCCGTGTCCGGTGAGGGCGTAAACCGTGGGAAGGTCGGCGCTCGTCACGTAGTGTATGGCGCTGGTGAGCGCGTTTTCTCCGTCGAAATCGACGGTGTAGTCGTAGCTGTAGGTCTGATAGTTCATGGTGTAGTTGTAGACGTAGATATCGGAGTAGCTTACGAAGCGGTCCCTCGTTTCAGATTTGACGATGACGCTGTTTTGCCTCAGATCCTCGTTCTGATACTGATTGAGTATGGAGGGCGTGACGGTGGGATCGACCGTCTCGACGGTCACGAGGTCTGAAAGCGCCTGATAGCGCTCGAGAAGCGTCGTCACCGTAGAATCCTCCTGCCCCTTCGTCGCGATGAGCGTGAGCGTCACGGGAACCTCTATGGTCGAGACTATGCGCCTTGTCTGATCGGAGAGGGAATACATCGACTGCTCGGTCACGTCGATCTTGGTTATCGACGATGGAAGAGCCGCGACCGCCATGTTTGCCGCTATCGCTATGAGCACGACGAGCACCACCGCGAAGGACGAGTAGCCGCCCGCCCTGAGCGCCCTCGACCGGCTCTGACGCGCAATTTTCTTCTGCTCGGGTGTGCGTTTCATGCTCCATACCTCCTTTTCTCCATGGACTGCACCGTCATGAACAGGAATACCGCCGTGACTGATATGTAATATACCACGCCCGCGATGTTAAACACGCCTCCCGAGAAATCCTCAAAGCGGTCGAACACGCTTATGGCGCTCATCATATCGGGGAAAAGCCCCTCGAACGCCGACGGCATGAAGGTATATCCCGCGAACAGTCCTCCCGCGAGCGCGAGGGCGACGATCATGGCGACTATGGAGTTATGAGTGAGCAGGTAAAAGACCACCGCGAACGCAACGGCCAGAATCATAAGCGCCAGTACAGACGACGAGGCGTCAGAAGGCACGAAACTGGAAAGAGCCGTCATGAAGTAGAGAAGCAGCATCGTTATAAGGCATATGACCGCCGAGGTTATCTGATTCTCAGTCACCGACGATATGAAAAGCCCTATCGCCAGAAGCGTCGCGCCCATGAGGAAAAATCCGATTATCGCGCAATAGGCGCTTGGCAGGTAGACATCCCCGAACATCGTCAGTATCAGGGGATAGGCGCACATTATCGCCACCGGAGCGGCCAGAACCGATAAAAGAGCCAGGTATTTGCCCGTCACGACCTTATATATGGGAAGCGGGAGCGAATAGAGCAACTGGTCGGTTTTCTGCTTTTTTTCCTCGGCCATGGCTCTCATCGTGAGTATGGGCACGCCTATGAGGTAGATGATGGTTATGGCGCTGAGGACGTATTCAAAATTGGGGTATCCCGCCGAAAGGTTGTAGGCCATTGTATATATGCCCGCGAACAACAGTAAAAACGCCGCGAACAGAAAGCCGGTTATCGTCGTATAATAGCTTTTTATCTCCCTTAAAAACACCGCCTTCACTTGTCGCTCACCTCGCTTGTCGAAGTCAGTTCGAGGAACACGTCCTCGAGGGAAGCCTGCTCGAATTTCATTTCGATTATAGGCAGCTTTTCCTCGCAGCAGATCCAGAACGCCTTTTCGCGGGCGTCGCCCTGCCCGGTGAGAATGACCTGCGTGTATTCGCCCCGCGGTTTATATTCGATTTCGGCTTCCATCTTCTCAAACGCGCGCATTGCCGCGTCCTTTTCGCCCTTGACCGTTATGTCGAGCTTGCTGCCGCCGGACATCATGTGCGACAAATTTTCCGGGGTGTCGCTTGCTACGAGGCTGCCCTTGGATATAATCATGACCTGATCGCAAACGGCGCTGATTTCGGAGAGTATGTGGCTTGAAAGAAGCACCGTGTGCGTCTTTCCAAGCTCCCTTATCAAATCGCGCATCTCGATGATCTGCGCGGGGTCGAGGCCGACGGTCGGCTCGTCCAGAATTATCACCTTCGGATTCCCCGCCAGCGCCTGCGCAAGGCCGACCCTCTGGCGGTAGCCCTTCGAGAGATTGCGTATGAGCCTGTTCCAGACGTCCGCTATGCCAGTGACGTCTTTGATGTAATCTGTCTGCCGGGCGGCTTCGTCCTTTTTTACGCCCTTCGCCTGAAGCACGAACGACAGGTATTCCCTGGGCGTCATGTCCTGATAAAGCGGCGGCTGCTCGGGCAGATACCCTATGAGCTTTTTAGCCGGTATTGGTTCGTCGAATATATCGTGTCCGTCTATCGCCACGGTACCGGCGCTGGGGGCGAGACAGCCGGCGATTATGTTCATCGTCGTAGATTTGCCCGCGCCGTTTGGCCCAAGAAAGCCGTAGATATGTCCCGGCTCTATCTTGAAGTTCAGATCTGATATGGCTTCGTGCTGGCCGTATCGCTTCGTCAGATGCTTTACTTCTATCATTTGACTGGCACTTCCTCCTTAATTGGAATGCCGACATTGTACCATCGATCTGTAGCGAAACTGTGAACAAACCCTCACGCTTTTGTGAATCAAGCCGGAGGGCGGTTTGACCAGGGTAGAATTCTCTTAACCCCGTCGCGGTTGCGCGCCTGTTCGCCAAGTCCGCGTTTCGCGCTACGGCGCCGGTTCGTAAAATATCACCGTGCCGCGACCGCCTTCCGTTAAATATATTAATAACAAATGTGCGCGTCAATTAATAAAAGCGCGCCGATTTGTTTTCCGTTTCGGACTGAAAAGCGCCTTTACCTATGGTATAACCCGACTTTTGCAGCTTCAAATGTAAGGCTAAGGGCACAATGGCG
>JAUNBY010000174.1 GCA_030526935.1 Clostridia bacterium | reverse complement strand
GTTGCGGAAAATAGATTTAACGCCAGTGCGCCTTGTATCTTTATACAGTTTAGATGTATCATTATTCTACTACATTGACGGAGGGAACAATCATGGCTAAGGAAAAAATCGTTCTCGCGTATTCGGGCGGTCTGGACACGACGATAATCATACCGTGGCTCAAGGAGAACTACGACTGCGAAGTCATCGCGGTCGCGGTGGACGTGGGTCAGGGCGAGGAGCTTTCCCCGCTCAACGAAAAGGCCATAAAGTCCGGCGCGGAGAAAATATACATACTCGACGTGCGCGAGCAGTTCGTCACCGACTACATCTGGCCCACACTTCAGATGGGCGCGGTATACGAGAAGAAATATCTGCTTGGAACCAGCTTCGCCCGTCCGCTCATCGCCGAAAAGCTCGTTGAGATAGCCAAAAAGGAAGGCGCGAGTTCCATTTGCCACGGCGCTACCGGCAAGGGCAACGATCAGGTGCGCTTCGAGCTTACCATAAAGTCGCTGGCGCCCGAGATGAAGATAATCGCCCCGTGGCGCGTGTGGGACATAAAGACCCGCGAGGAAGAAGTGGATTACGCCGTACAGCGCGGTCTCGACGTGCCCGTCAAGAAGGACAGGCCGTATTCCATGGACAGAAACCTCTGGCACTTGAGCCACGAGGGATGCGAGCTTGAAGACCCCGCGAACGAGCCGCCCAAAGACCTGTGCATGATCTGCAGGACCCCCGAGCAGGCGCCCGACGAAGCGGAATACGTGGAAATAGAGTTTGAAAAGGGCATTCCCGTCAAGGTAAACGGAAAGACCCTCGGCCCCATCGAGATAATCGAGGTTCTCAACGACATAGGCGCGCGCAACGGCTGCGGCATTGCGGATCTGGTCGAAAACCGGCTGGTCGGAATGAAGTCGCGCGGCGTGTACGAGACCCCGGCGGGAGCGCTGTTGTACGAGGCGCATTCCATACTCGAAAGCATAACCCTCGACCGCGCCACCTCGCATTATAAAGACACAATGGCCATACGCTTCTCGGAACTCGTATACGACGGACAGTGGAATTGCCCGCTTCGCGAGGCCATGTCCGCTTTCGCCGAGAGCACGCAGAAATACGTGACCGGCAACGTAAAGCTCAAGCTCTACAAGGGCAATATAATCCCCGCCGGCGTCACCAGCAAATACACCCTCTACATGGAACAGATAGCGACCTTCGGCGACAGCCGTGAGATGTACAACCACGCGGATTCGGCGGGCTTCATAAACCTGTTCGGGCTTCCGATGAAGGTTCAGGCGATGATGAAGGAGCGTATCGGCGAATGAAGCTATGGGGAGGGCGTTTTGAGAAGGCGACCGACCACATGGTAGACGATTTCCACTCGTCCATACCCTTTGACCGCCGCCTCTACAAATACGATATAGAAGGCTCCATCGCCCACGCGACGATGCTGGGCGAGCGGGGCATAATCCCCGAAGACGACGCGAAGGCCATTGTAGCCGGCCTTCGCGGCATTCTCGCGGACCTCGAAAGCAAAGCCCTCGCCTTCGACCCCGATTGCGAGGACATACATATGTTTGTCGAGGAGGTTCTGACACTTCGCATAGGCGAAGCCGGAAAGCGCCTTCACACGGGACGCAGCCGCAACGACCAGGTCGCGCTGGATACGCATATGTTCGTCAAGGCCGCGTGCCTCGAGACGCAGGGGCTTATAAGGGATTTGCTGAAGACCATCGTCGAGATCGCCGAAAACAACCTCGAAACCATAATGCCGGGATATACGCACCTGCAAAAGGCGCAGCCCGTAACCCTCGCCCACCACATGATGGCCTGGGCGCAGATGCTTCTCAGGGATATGGACAGGCTCGGCGACTGCTACAAAAGAGCCGACGTCATGCCTCTGGGCGCGGGCGCTCTCGCCGGAACCACTTATGATATGGATCGCGAGCGCGTAGCCCAACTTCTGGGCTTTTCCCGCGTGTCCGAAAACTCCATGGATTCGGTCTCCGACAGGGATTACGTGCTCGATTACCTCGCGGCGGCGGCGATTTCAATGACTCATCTTTCCAGGTTTTGCGAGGAATTGATACTCTGGTCTACCGACGAGTTCCACTTTGCCCGCATGGACGACGCGTTTTCAACAGGCTCGTCGATAATGCCACAGAAAAAGAATCCCGACGTAGCGGAACTGATACGCGGAAAGTCTGGCCGCGTAACGGGCGATCTCATGGCGCTACTTACTACCATGAAGGGCATACCCTTGGCCTACGACAAGGACATGCAGGAGGACAAGGAAGCCCTTTTCGACGCGCACGACACCTGGACCAAGTGCCTCATAGTCTTCGACGGCATGATGAAGACCATCACCTTCGACGCGCGGGCCATGGCTCAGGGCGCCGAGGGCGGCTATACTAACGCCACGGATCTCGCCGACTATCTCGTCGGAAAGGGAATGCCCTTCAGACAGGCGCACGAGGTGTCGGGAAAGATGGTTCTGGACTGCGTAAAGCGCTCCCGCCCCCTCAAGGATATGTCGCTGGATGAAATGAAGGCGTTTTGCGATATTATCGAAAAGGATGTATACGACGCCATAGACGTACATTCCTGCGTAGCCCGCCGCAAGGTGAAAGGCGCTCCCGCGCCGGAGGCGGTCGCGGCCTGCATCGATTCTGTAAAAGCGCAGATTTCATAAAAACACAAATATTAAACGCCGCGCATTTTAATCGCGCGGCGTTTCTTAAATAATTCATGGATATTTCAACTTCAGCGGCTATGTTACGCCAATGTGTTCATTTATAATGCATTCATGACATATTCTTATGAAGAGGTGAGCCTGGGCGATGACTGAATACCTTTTGGGACTTGGCGCGGCCAAAGCCGGGACGACGTTGTTATACAATCTGTTGTATAAGGACGAGCAGTTCAACGTCGGGAAGCGCAAGGAGATACACTATTTCGATGAAACCCCTCAGCCGACAAGGGAGGAATACGACGCCCTTTTCAAGCGTCCCGGCGGCATAAAGCTCGATATAAGTCCGTCGTACATGTATTTCTACGGGGTGTTTAAAACCATAGTGGAACTGCTTCCGACCGATTCGTTCAAAAGCGTGATATTATTGCGCGATCCGGTCGAAAGGGCCATATCCCACTACAGAATGGCGAGGCGCAAGGGATATGAAAAGCTGACCTTCGAAAAGGCCCTCGCCGCAGAACCCGAGCGCATAGCGTCGGGCTGGCAGGGCTATAAGCGCAACAGCTATATGGTGAGGGGACTGTATTCTAACCAGCTTCAAACCGTGTTTTCCCTCGTCCCCCGCGAAAGCGTAAAGATATTTCTGTTCGAAGACTTTGTAAAGGATCAGCAGTCCGTCGTCGATGAGATAACCGACTGGCTGGGACTTAAGCGCATCGTAATCTCGCCCAAGTCCGCGAACGTCGGGGTGGACGTAAAAAGCGCCAATCTGTCCTACGCCATAAGGGTCATGTGCGACAAGGCTCCCGGCTCCTTAAAGCCGTATTGCCGCCGCGTCGAAAGGCTTGTTTTGAAGCTCAACACCGACAGAAGCGGCATGTATAAGCATATAAGCCCCCAAACCAGGCAGATGCTGGTCGAGTATTACCTGGACGACGTGCGCAAACTGCGCGACGAGTACGGCATAGACGTCTCAAAGTGGAAGAATTTCAACCTGATCGTCTGAGCGGGCGCCGCCTGCGGGTTTGGCGCTCGCGACGCGCGCGGGGCAAGTGTCGAATCCTCGATAAATAACGGCGCCGAATTAAGTGTCGCGTTGCAAAACGCCGCACTTCTTTTTTGCCCGTGCGCACGGGACGGTTGACGAAACCGTTCCGTTTCATTATAATAAGCAAATGAACAATGCGCAAGGTGGGTATGATTAATGACGACGGAGAAAAAGCAACGCGTAACATTGCGGGAAATCGCGCGGGAAACGGGATATGCGGTGATCACCGTTTCCAAGGCGTTGCGCGACGAGCGCGACATAGCGCAGAATACCAAGCGGATTATCCGGGAAAAGGCTCGTGAGATGGGCTATGTGCAAAACGCCGCCGCCAACGCGCTGCGAAGCGGCAAGAGCATGATGATCGCCGCCAGCATTATAGATATAATGAATCCCTACTGGAACATATACTGCAAGCATATAGAACGCCAGTCCTATGAAAAGGGCTATGTCGCGATTTTTATGGACAATATAGTCGAATGCGAAACCGAACCGAGGCTTATAAACATGGCGGTTCAGCGCGGGGTTGACGGCGTGCTGCTCGATCCCAGCATGAAATACAGGGAAAACGTAAAGCTTCTGGAAAACGTGGGAATACCTTATGTGCTCGTGGGATGGCCAAACGCCGACCAGCGAGCCGACGCGGTATGGTACGACAACGTGCAAAGCGGCTATCTCGCGGGAAAGCACCTCGTCGAGAGGGGCTGCCGGAAAATACTGATGCTCAACATCCCCAGCCCCTTCCCCGTCTCCAAAGACCGGGAAAGAGGTCTGATGGCCGCTTTACGGGAGGCGGCTTTCCCGGAAGAGAACATTGTTCAGCGCAGATTGGCCTGGGGACAGGGCGCGCCCATATCCCTCGTGCGCGAAATTTTCGACGAACACCCAGATATCGACGGCATATACGCCTTTAACGATTATTCCGCGCTTCAGCTTTTATCCTCCCTTAAGGCCATAGGACGCCGTGTGCCGGAGGACGTGGCTGTTGTATCGATGGACGACGTTCAGCAATCCATCTCCACCGGCATAAGGCTTACCACCGTGCACGCCACCCCCATAAAGATGGCGCAGGTATCTCTCGATCTTCTCATGCGCCGCATAAGCGGCGATTACTCGGACTTTCCCGCCAAAATATGTCTGCCTGTCCACCTCGTAGAGGGCGAGACCTGACGGCTTCCACTAGACTGTTGAAAAACGACCCGCGCCCGGCAAATCGGCGATATCCGATGCCCCGGGCTTTTTTCGCTCGCGTTTTTCGATACAATCGACTTTACTCCACGATTGATAAATACATGATAAATATTGCCCGTTATTCCAAAATTTTATTTTTGTGCTTGACATATCTGTTCAACCGAAGTATAATATAAAACGGTAACGTTACAGGTAACGCTGCCTGTAACGTTACACCGATTGAGAGTTATTCAGGTGTTTTCGCGCGCATCCTGGTGAATTTAGGAGGAGTTTATGGCAGAATTTGAGCGGCCGCAGTACTGGCGGTATAACGATAAGATGGAAAAGAAGGACGAGGTTTTTACTCCGCTATACGGCGTCGAGCTTCGCGACGGCCTTTTTAAAACCACCTTCGACAACAACCGCCAGTTTTTAAAACAGTTTAAGATGAACGATTTATTGTACTGGTTTGACGAGAAGATGGGTAACGCGACCGACGGCAAGCCCTACAGGGGCTGGTTTGAGGATGGGCTTAAGGGGCAGTCGGCCTCTCAATATCTGATGGGCGCCGCAAACGCGTTGCGCTGGGTTGAGGACGAACAGCTTCGCGCGGGCGTGGAGACTATACTTGATAAAATAGAAGCCTGCGAGGAAGAGGATCACTTCATGATGCCCATCTCGCAATACGAATTCACCGATTACGAATATCCGCACTATACCCGCATATGGTTAAACTACGGCCTCATCGCCGCGGGACTGTCGGGCAGCGCGCGCGCCTGGGACATGCTTCGCCGCTGGCAGGACTGGTTCAATACATGTAAAGACCTGCCTGTAATAAAATACACGAGCCTGGCCTTTCAGGGCATAGTCGGCTCCACCTATGTCTATCAGACGCCGGTCGGCGTGGAGAAGGACTATCAGGTGGCCCGCCAGTATTACGAGGAAGACTGGCGTCTGGCTCAGTTCATGCTCAAAGAGCGCAACGCGCCCCATATCCGCTTCCAGCCCGGCGTGGAACCCCATCCCCACGGAACCGAAATAGAGGCTTTCGAGGGGTATCTTGATCTGTACCGCGCTACGGGCGCGCCGTATTATCTCAAGGCGGTGCTGGGCGCCCGGGATCTGTACAAACAGGACTGGCAGCACCCGGGCGGGGGTATAGTGCTGTGCGAGCACACGACGGCGGAACCGGGATGCGGCTGGATCGCGAGTAAATATCCCTACAACGAATTGTGCTGCGCGGCTTTCTGGGTAAATTTCAACCACCGCCTGCACCGCCTGTTCCCGGATACGGAAGACTATGTAAACGAAATCGAGCGCTCGATATACAATATCGCCATCGCCAATCAGGACGGCGGCGACACCATTCGCTATTTCGCGCATCTGGAGGGTACGAAGGACAAAGGCGGCCTTGTGACCTGCTGCTGCGGCGTCGGAACCCGTCTTTTCGGCAAGCTGCCGGAATACCTGTACTCCATATCGCAGAGGAGTTTATATGTGGATATTTACGCCGCATCCCGGATAAAATGGCAGCGCGAAGGCGGCGAGGTGACGGTCGAAACCGAAACGGACATGCCCCTGAACGGCAGGGTAAGGATAAAGCTCCATATGGACAAGCCCGCCGAGTTTACGCTGGCTTTGCGCATGCCCGGATGGATGTCGGGCGAGTGCGCCCTGTATCTCAACGCGGAAAAGGCGGCGCAAGGCCGCCCCGGAAGCTATGTAAAGCTCGAGCGCGAATGGAACGACGGCGATGTGATAGAATTCACCCTTCCGATGGCTTTCCGGGTTCAGAAGTATACCGGCAAGGACAGGATAGTTCGCATG
>JAUNBY010000173.1 GCA_030526935.1 Clostridia bacterium | reverse complement strand
AGTCGTGCATATGTCGGAAATCCCGCCGGCGGTCGTACAGGTGGAGGCTCACCCTTACCACACACAAACCGCGCTGAAGACCTATCTCAAAACGCTCGGAACCGTGATCATGGCGTGGTATCCGCTGGGTCATGGCGACAGGCGGTTGATTAGCGAGCCACTATTTGCGGCGCTCGGCGCAAAATATGGAAAAAGCCCCGCGCAGATCATTCTTCGCTGGCATATCCAGGCGGGTCATATCATCATACCGGGTTCGAAGAATCCTTCGCACATCGCAGAGAACATCGACCTTTTCGATTTCTTCTTGGCGGAAGACGAGATGGCGTCCGTCGCGGCGCTTAATCAAAATACGCCTTATTATACCGCTACAAAGGAGTCGTTGGAAGGCTATCTCCGCTTTTCCCCGGATTTTGACGCGCAAAAGTAAAAAGAAGGGAGGCGTTCTGATGAGACAAGTTGCCTTGCGCATGTTGCTTTCGGCTATGCTGATGCCCATTCTTGTTTTTCCCGGGTCCGGATGGGCGGAGCTTTCAACTGCGCCATTTTGCGTTGATTCCACGGTAGCCGACGTAATCGCCGATCCACTTTTCGGAGATTTCGGCCGCCTGCTCTTCCCTGTCGATCGTGCCGTATCGCAGGATATGACCTTGGCCGAGGTCAGTTCCAACAGCGTCTATGTGTGGTATTCCAATCTTCAGCCGGACAAGACGGTGGAGATTGTGAACGCTTTGCACGCGCAGGCGGCAAGCGGCGAACCCGTCTTCTATTCCATCTATACCGCTGAGGAAATCGCCGCAGACGCAAGCCTCGCGGATACCGGGCTGTTCTTTTTCCGGGGCGAGCCAGGGCGGGAATTCGCCGTAATGAACGCCGGGGGCGGCTTTGCCTATGTAGGCGCGATGCACGACAGCTTTCCGCACGCCTTGGCGGCGAGCCAAGCCGGTTATAACGCCTTCGCTCTTATATACCGCCCGGAAGCGGCTTACGAGGATCTGGCGCGGGCGCTGTGCTTCATCTGCGACAATGCCGGAGAGCTTCAGGTGGCCAGGGACGGTTATTCCCTCTGGGGCGGCTCCGCTGGGGCGCGGATGGCGGCGGTTTTGGGCAATGCGGAATACCTTGCCGAACTGACGGGGCGAAACGACATTCCGCAGGCCGCCGCGATCGTGATGCAGTATACCGGCTACAATCCGGTTTCCGAAAGTGACGCGCCTACCTATGCCTGCGTAGGAACAAACGACGGAATCGCCGGTTGGCGCGATATGCAGGCCCGGTTGGAAAGCCTTTCGGCGCTTGGTATCTCTACGCAATTTCATGCCTACGATGGCCTGAGTCACGGCTTTGGCCTTGGCACGGGAACGGTCGCCGAAGGGTGGATAGGCGACGCCATCGCGTTTTGGGAAGAACAAATGAACACGGGAGGCATGCAGTAGATGAAAGTACTTCATTCGATAAGGAATGTTTATTACATTTGGACGATCAACTGAGCGCGATTCCCATGTCCGCCGTATTCGGCGGGCACGGCGTCAAGTAATTTACGAGGAGTGTGTAAAATGGATTATGTTACTTTGAACAATGGTGTGAAAATGCCTGTCCTCGGATATGGCGTGTATCAGGTTACGCGGGAGGAATGCGAGCGGTGCGTGCTGGACGCGCTGAAGGTTGGCTATCGCTCGCTGGATACGGCGCAAAGTTATTTCAACGAGGAACAAGTGGGCAGCGCCATCCAAAAATCTGGCGTTCCCCGCGAAGAAATCTTTCTGACCACCAAGGTGTGGGTGGAGCATTACGGCTACGAGCAGGCGAAGGCATCGGTGCTTGAATCAATGCGCAAGCTGAGAACCGAATATCTGGATCTGGTGCTTTTACACCAACCCTTTTCCGATACCTATGGCGCGTACCGTGCGCTGGAGGATCTGTACGACGAAGGCAGGCTGCGCGCCATCGGCATTTCCAATTTCTATGTGGATCGCATGGTGGACTTTGCCGCCTTCAACCGCGTCAAGCCAATGGTCAATCAGGTGGAGATCCACATCTTCAACCAGCAGAAAACCGCAAAGGAGTGGGCGGACAAATATGGCATTCAACTGGAGGCATGGGCTCCCTTTGGCGAGGGCAGAAAGGGCGCCTTTGATCATCCGGTCATTGCGGAGATTGCCGCTCAATATCAAAAGACGCCCGCACAGGTCATGCTGCGCTGGCAGATTCAGCGGGGCATTGTGGTAATCCCCAAGACCACCCATATTGAGCGCATGGAAGAAAACTTTAACGTGTTCGATTTTACCCTCTCAGATGGCGACATGGCGGCCATCGCCGCGCTGGACACAGCGGAAAGCTCCTTCTTCTCCCATCAGGATCCCCATATGGTGGAATGGTTCGTCAAGATGGTGGAGGAGCGCAAACGTCAGCACGACAGTGGCAAAGAGGAAAAGAACTGGTAAAGCGACGCCGGGCGGTATTTATCTCAACCTTCGCAGCACAAAAATCAGCGGATAAAGATGCAAAGTAACGAATAAAAAGTGGCGCAAAACCAGCCGATGTGTTAATATCAAGCTGAAAGGCGGGGAGCGCATTGCGCTCCCCGCGTATTACCTTCGTCCGGCGTTCGCTTTAAATGGCTTTTATTACATTATACAAATACTTGCGGTAATCGCTCTCTATTCGCCGGGCTGTATCAAGAACCTCTTTATGGGAAAGCGGCTGATCGAGTATTCCGGCAGCCATATTTGTCGCGCAGGACATGCCCAGTATCTTCATCTTCATCTGTTTGGCGACTATGGCCTCGGGAACCGTTGACATACCAACGGCGTCAGCCCCAAGGATTCGCGCCATCCTTATTTCGGCGGGCGTCTCATAAGAAGGGCCGAGAAGCCACATATATACTCCCTCTTTGACCGGAAAGTTCATTTCATCGGAGACTTTTCTGGCAATATCCAAAAGCTCCCTGGAGTAGACCCGCGTCATATCGGGGAACCTCTCCCCCATTTCATCGCAGTTTGCTCCGACGAGCGGGTTCGCGCAGGTCATATTGATGTGATCGGTTATGAGCATGAGGTCTCCGGGATTAAAGGACGTGTTGACGGCGCCAGAGGCGTTTGTGAGTATGAGCTTTTGAACGCCCATTTCCTTCATCACGCGAATCGGGAACGTCACGTCTTGCAGACTATATCCCTCGTAAAAGTGCAGCCTCCCCGACATCGCGACGATCTTTTTCCCCGCGACCTCGCCGAAAACCCACTTGCCCGCGTGTCCCTGAACGGTTGATCTCTTCATATGAGGCGTTTTGGCATAATCGATATATTTTGCGTCCTTCACGTCTACGAGCAGCCCGCCCCAGCCGCTTCCAAGCGCAATTCCTATTTCAGGCCTGAAACCAATCTCGTCGAGAAGGTATTTCGACGCTTGCCTTATATCGCCTATATTCGCGTTTATCATGCGTATCCTCCCATACAATATCAATCGAGCTTCATTTCCGGCCAGAACGACCTGCCGTCGAGCGTATTCTTCACGCCGAACAGATCGAGTATCGTCGCGGATATATCGGCGAAAGTATCCCGCGTCCCCAAATCGACGCCCTCGTTCGCGGCGAGGGACCACGCAAGAAGCGGAACGTATTCGCGGGTGTGATCCGTTCCGGGAAACGCCGGATCGCAGCCGTGGTCTCCCGTTATAATCAATACGTCCTCATCGCCAAGGCAGCGCATTATCTCCGGCAGTCGCCTGTCGATCTCCTCGAGGCATCTCGCGTAGCCCTCAACGTCGTTTCGATGGCCATATAGCATGTCGGTGTCAACCAGGTTTGTAAATACAAGTCCGTTTAATTGAGGCTTCTTAAGCGCCTCTATGGTCGCGTCTATGCACGCGGCGTTTCCCGTTACGTGCTTTGACGCGGTAAGTCCCCTGTTGTTGAAAATATCTTCTATTTTGCCTACGCCAACCACGTCGTGACCGGATTCTTTCATCAGATCCAGAAGCGTCTTCCTGACAGGATCGAGCGAGAAATCCTTCCTGAAAGCCGTCCTTGTGAAGCTTCCGGGGTTTCCGACGAAGGGTCTGGCTATCACGCGTCCTACGGCGTGATCGCCTGTGAGCACTTTCCGGCAAAGTCTGCATATGTGCCATAGTTCCGCCGGAGGGATTACCGCCTCGTGCGCCGCTACCTGGAACACGCTGTCCGCGGAGGTATATACTATTGGCTTTCCGGTTTTTATATGCTCCACGCCAAGTTCGTCTATTATAGCCGTACCGGATGCCGCCTTGTTGCCTATGACCTGCATGCCTATTTCGTCTTCTATGGCGCTTATTAGGTTGTCGGGAAAGCCGTCGGGATACGTGGGAAAGGGTTTATTGAGCGTAAGACCCGCGATTTCCCAGTGTCCCGTCGTAGTATCCTTGCCCATCGCCTTTTCGCGGAGTTTACCGAAGCATCCCAGAGGCTCATCTTCGCACTCGAGACCCGCGGCGGCCATAATTCCCATATCCGTCAGATTGGGGATGTTCGGCTTGCACTTTTCATATACGTGAACAAATGTATTCGCGCCCCTGTCGCCGTATTTATCGGCGTCGGGAAGCTCGCCCACTCCCAGCGCGTCTATAACGATCAAAGCAACCTTCTTTTTCATTTGTCTATCTCCATTCCTGAGCGCAACCGTTCGGCGACGCAGGCGCATAGCTGTGTCAGCGTAGGCTTACCGCGACACTCGTCTATGCTGTTGCCGAACAGGCTGTACTGCTTTTCTGGCGAACCCGACGACCACGCTGAATCCATCGCGCGGCGCATAGCCTGTACAATTCTGGTCTTATCCTCGCCGTATATATCCGCAACGACCGGATATACCGACCCGGACATGGATTTTACGCAGCGCATATCGCGGCACAGCAATTCAATCGCCGTCATAACGTACCTTGTGCCGCGACGCGCCGGTGAAAAGCCAATCTGACGCAATATCCCGGTTATGGAATCCCCGTTGACTCCGTAGCAGGGAAGTCGATCCCTTATATCCGCCTTCTCGACCGTTTTACGCAATTCATCGCCAGTCGCAGGCTTTTGAACGAGAGCGTATATGCCCAGTCCGCGGGTCAGTGCCTTCGACACTTCCATCATACCTCGGGGTACGAGCGCAAGCATAACAGGATTTGCGTTTAAGCGCGAGCGGCTTATAACCCGGGCGAGTTCGCAGGCATCCGCCCCCGGCATGACCATATCGACAGCGAGATACTCCGGCATTCGGCGAACGGCAACCTCGCGGGTATATTCATAGCTCGCCATTCCAAGTATTCCGCCGTTGATCTCCATAGCCAGCGAACCCGGCTCAAATCCCTCCGCCGCGGAGATCACCCACTCAGCCTTTTTCACCTTCCACGCACCTTTCCGCCGCGCGACCTCGCAACGCGGTTTGCACATAACTATTTGTTCTACGTCGCAACCGCAAAATCCTGCCGACCAACTTTCAAAATTGGTTTATTATTTTATATTATTAGTATTACGTCTCCTGTCTATATCCCGTCCGACTGCTCCAGCATCCACTGGGCGTACATGCCGTAGCCCTGTGTAGGATCATCGACGAACACATGGGTGACCGCTCCCGCGAGTTTTCCGTTTTGCAGTATCGGAGACCCGCTCATTCCCTGAACGATTCCGCCCGTAAGGGACAAAAGCCTCTCGTCCGTTATCTTTATCACCATGCCGCGCTGTCCCGCCTCGTCCTGACGGTAACACCTGATTATCTCGCAGTCGTAGGCCTTAATCCCCTCATCGTCAAGAGTCGTCAATAATACCGCCTTTCCCTCGCTCACCTCGCTTCTCGACATGACCGCGACAGGTTCATGGTAAAGCGGGTTTTCGATGGCGTTTTGAGTTTTACCGTATATTCCAAACGCCCCGTTTAGCAAAACCGTACCCATATACCTGGCGTCGGCGATAAACTCGCCCAGAAGCTCTCCCGGAGAACCGTTCGAACCTTTAAGTACGCCCAGTATATTGCTTTCATATATTTCGCCTTCGGATAGCGTCAGAAGCGTTCCCGTATCTACGTCCGTCACCGCGTGACCCAGCGCCGCGAAAGCGGTGGTATCGGGATCGTAGTACGAAAGCGTGCCGACTCCCGCCGTCGAGTCCCTGACCCACGCGCCTATGCGGTATGCTCCGTACTCGTTCTCCCTTACGGGAACTATATCAACCGATATTTCCCTGCCCGCGCGGATAACTCCAAGCGTCATCCTTCCTCCCTTAGAGACCTGCCTTGACAATGCCTCGGCGGAGGTTACTGGGGTGCCGTCGACATC
The DNA here is from genome assembly GCA_030526935.1 of Clostridia bacterium. Classification (GTDB taxonomy): domain Bacteria; phylum Bacillota; class Clostridia; order Christensenellales; family Aristaeellaceae; genus JAUNBY01. Next base: position 451 of record JAUNBY010000173.1, on the reverse strand, counting down.
GCTTATAAGGTCGCCCGAGCGCAACCCGGAAAGCCTGGCGGGGCTGGGACTGGTTCCTACGTCGGACGAACCTACGACCAAAACGCCCGCCATGTTAAGCGCCACGCCTATTGAATGACCGCCGGGTATGACGCATTTTTCCGGCTCCACCGTCACGTCAACGGTCTTAATCGTAAAGCCCATAAGCTTCAACGCGACCTGTGCGTTTCCGACGTCGCGTCCCTCGAAACTTACGTTAGATCCTCCGTCGTCAAGTTTTTCGTCCATGCTGGACAGTACCTGACTTCCTTGTATAACCTCGGAATCTATCGGGGTCATAAAGGAAATATTGGCCGTACCTCCGCGCTTGAGGCGAATGGCGTCGGGAATCTGCCCAAGCTGCCTTGCCGGTTGTGAAAAGCCCGCCGCGAGAATAGCTATCGACAACACCCAACCGATAGCCCGTCTGAAT
>JAUNBY010000172.1 GCA_030526935.1 Clostridia bacterium | reverse complement strand
CGTATGCAATTTTGACTCCGCAAGGCTGATGGACCTCTGCTACAATGCGAACATCCGCCCGATGGTCAATCAGATTGAGCGGCACCCGCATTATCAGCGCCATGAGGAGCTGGAGGTCATGAAAAAGCTCGGCGTGCAGCCGCAGGGCTGGGCGCCGTTCGCGGAGGGACTTAAGGGAATGTTCACCGAACCCGTTTTGCAAAAAATCGCCGCGAAGCACGGCAAGACCGTCGCACAGGTGATACTGCGCTGGGACGTTCAGCAGGGCGTCATCGTCATTCCAAAATCCGTCCATACCAATCGAATGGAGGAAAACCTCGACATCTGGGATTTTGCGCTCGACGATGGCGATATGGCGCAAATCGCTTCGCTTGACACAGCCCGTCCGTCCATGCTGGACTGCTCGAAGCCCTCGGAGATAGACCGGCTGTACGACTATCTGAACAACCCCGTATTGACAAGTCTTTCATGAGGAGGCGCGGCATGATAAATATTGAGGTCAACGGCGAAGTTTTACAGGTCAGGCTCTGCGACAACAGCTCCGCCGACGCTATAAAAGCGCTGTTAGGAAACGGCCCCTTGACGCTGCCCATGAAGGACTACGCGCATATGGAGAAGTTCGGAAATCTAGGAAGACAATTCCCGCGCAACGACGAACACATCACCACACAGGCGGGAGATGTCATACTGTCGGAGGGAAATCTGCTCGTCATATACTACGCGCCGAACACATGGAATTTCACAAGGATCGGCAAAATCCAGAACACCACGGAAAAGGAACTGCGAAAGATTTTGGGGAAGGGCAATATCACGGCGACTCTTTCTCTGCCAATATCGAAAGGAGATAATGAACATGAAGATCACAGTATTACAGGGCAGTCCGCATAAGAACGGCTCGTCCAATCTTTTGGCTGAACAGTTCATCAAGGGCGCGAAGGAAGCCGGACACGAAATCACGGTTTTGGACGCCGCTCACATGAGCATACACCCCTGCATCGGCTGCGGCAAATGCGGCATGAACGGCGAATGCGTGCAAAAGGACGACAACGCGAAGATTCGGGATTCACTGTTGGCAACCGACATGGTGGTATTCGTCACTCCGATTTATTATTTCGGGATGTCCGCGCAACTCAAGGCGGTTATCGACCGCTTTTACAGCTACACCACGCGCCTGTCGGCAAAGGGGCTGAAAGCCGTTCTCATCACCGCCGCGTGGGACAGCAATGACGATGTAATGCCCTATTGCTCGGCGCACTATGAAAAGCTCTGCCGCTATATGAACTTTGAAAACCGCGGCATGATTCTGGGCAAAGGCTGCGGTTCGCCTGAAATGACGAGCCGTTCAGCACACATGCAGGAGGCTTACGCTCTTGGAAAGGCGCTAAAGTGATGTAGTTGCGATGTCAACGCAAAAACCTGTACTCGCAAACGATACATCAGAGATGTCGTTTGCGAGTACACTGAATTTTGGTAGAGCGCTTGTCCATCAGAAGTGCGCTGACGACATGCTGGACGAGTAGCTTTCGTCCCTTTTTGTTTTCCAGTGGTTTCAATTACTTATGGGATAACTCCATGTAAAATTGTTGGTCGCTCCAATGCTCAAAATGAAAAGGGTGATCTTCAGCCAGATACTCATCGGAATACAGAAACGTGATAATATCCATATCATCAAACATATCAAAGACCCAGTCCTCCGAATCATAGAACTCCTCGTCGTCACCGATTTCGTCTGTGTCTGCGCTGATTTCTATAAACGCTTTTGCTTCTTCGTTACACAAATAGATGAGCAGTTCTTCCATAACGCTATGAGCTGTCATTTGCACTCCAGTTTCTGCTTTCATTCGTAAATGGATAAGAGAGCATTTCATTTGATAGAGAAATGCATAGTCATACTGCATCAGGAATTGCGGAGGAAGATCCTCGCTAAGAATGGATGTTCCCAATTGACCGATATGGGAACCGGAAGGCATTGTGGCTAGATCTGACAGATCCTGTTCAATGTTGTCGAGCAGCCAATCGCTGCCTGCAGCAAAAGATAGTGCAGCCCTGAGGCCATAGTTATCTACAAGAAACTGAGACCACGCTTTGTGACCCTTGTATTGGTCAATAAGCGTTTTGTTGTTTTCTTCGCTTTCGTCATTTGGAAAACTCCTCCAGTTTAGAGCCTTGCAAATTCCCTTGCACTTATCCTTACGGATAGATTCTCCCGCTTCATAGCGACTCCAGGTTTTCGTGCCCACCCCCGCTCGCAAGGCCGCCGCTTCGATTGTTAAATTCAGTTCATTGCGCCTGAGTTTGATTCGTCTTGCAATTTCCTCATTACTTTGGATGCTTTTCTGAGCCATGTTTTCTCCTCCATTACAATAATAGTGACCTGTCAATTTAATGTCATTATGTCGCATACAAGCTATTTTGTCAAGGCCTGATATAAGGATTAATGAAAATATAACAAAGAAAGCCTGTTTTCGCCGTTCTCGAAGTATTGTATAATCCTATATGATCAGCAAACCGGGATTGCGGAGATAAACGGCAATCAAACAGCTGCGGTTTCGCGTGCAATGCATTATAGTATCGCAATCCTCACGAGTAAAAGAAGGAAAAGGTGTCGATATGGGCAAAGCCACGGATATGTTTATTGCCGCGATGCGCGAAAAAGTGCATTTGCCCGCTTATGATAGAAGAGCGATTCTCGGGGATATACGGGCGCTTGCGGATTATCTGGTTAAATCCGGTTTGACAGAAGATGAGGCTGTGGCGAGGATCGGCGGGGATATACTGGGAGATTTCTACAAAACGCCGGATAGGAATGAATGGTATCGGCTGGACTGCGCCGCCAGGCTCTATCCGCTTTACGCCACAAGGTACAAGATGGGCGTTTTTCGCGTATCCGCTTATCTGAATGAAAATGTCGTCCCGGAAGCTTTGCAGGTTGCGCTTCTTTCGACGCTAAAGCGGTTCCCTTTATACGCCACGACTGTGCGCCGGGGTTTTTTCTGGCATTATATGGACGCGACCAGGCGGCATTTCCCAATATATGAAGAAAAGGACATGCCGGTTCAGCCGCTTCGGCTGAGCCGGAAAAATGCGGTAAGCTTTCGGCTGCAATACTTTGAAAAGCGCATCTCACTTGAGATATTTCACATCCTTGCCGACGGTTTGGGAGCCATGACATTCCTGAAAAGCCTCGTCCGGGAATACCAGCGGATTTTGGGCGTGGATATTCCGCTTACCCAAACTGTTTTGGACGTTTCGCAAGCGCCCAGGGCGGCTGAATGGGAGGACGCTTATTTGTTGAACGATCAATCTGAAATCAAAGCGCCGATTGTCGACAGACCGGCGTTGCAAATGAATCAGCGCCGGGCGAGGCATTTGCCGGCAAGCGTGATTCAGTTTGTCATGCCCGCGGATGCGCTTGTGCGACTTGCCAGGGCGCATAATTCGACGGTGACGGCCGTGATGCTCGCGTTTATGTTCTTAAGCGCCAGGAAGTGTGTCGGCAAGGGGAAACGGGGGCGCATCGCCTTTGAGGTTCCCGTCAATCTCCGCCCCTTTTATCAAACGGAAACCCTCCGCAACTTCGCGCTTTTTACGTTGCTATCAGCGGACACCGAGGAGATCACCGACTTTGAGGGGATTCTGCCATTGGTTGGAACGCGCCTGAAGGAAGGAACGGATAAACGGCGGCTTGACGCGCTGCTGCATTCGACGGCGGCCGCCGTCGTAAATCCGTTGCTTCGCTATACGCCGCTCGTCCTCAAACGCGGCGTCTTTCGAATCCTCTATAAATATGCCGGGGAGGCGGGGCGCTCCAGTACGCTTTCCAATCTTGGCGTCGTAAAGGATGATTTCTGCGGCACTGTGGACAAGTTTGAAATCGTGCTCGGCGCTTCCGGGGTAAGCCGCACCAGCTGCGGCATGGTTGCCTGTCAGAACAAGGCGGTTTTCTCCATGACAAACGCAACCAGGGACGACGCGTTCTGCGATGAGATGCTGCGCCTTTTGCGCGAGCGCGGCATTCCCGTGTCGGTAAGCGAGGTAAGACAGTGAAAGACAGGATTACTTATCCCCGAATGCGCAAGCGTTTTATTCGCATGTACGAAGCGCGGTTTGTCGCCAGATGCATGTTGGCGGCGCTTTTTGCGTTTGCGGCTTTCTGGAATATGACTTCATATCGCAATGGCGCGACTGAAAACTATTTCGACGTCGTATCGCTTTATTATATATGGGTGATTTATCGCATGATATTCTCCCGTGAAATCATCGAAACCGGCTTCATACAGTGGCTATACTGGCTTTCCGGCATGGGAATATTCGGAGTTTTGCTGGGATTTGCAGTGGGAACTCGCGGCGGCGGAATGCTGGACGCGATTACACAGTCGATGGCTGTTACGCTTCTTATATGCTCCGTCGTGTACTTTTTGAACTTTAGGCGCCAGCGGCACAATATCGCCCCGTTTCTACTGATGCTCGTCGTGGTCGTTGCGCTGGGAGCGCTGCTTGCCATTGGCGTTGTGGACGACACCGTTTCACTGAGGGCGCTAATCTCATATGCGGCGGTGTTTGTCGCCGTCGCCCTGGCGTGGTTCAGAGAGGATATCTGGGCTGAAATCAGGAAGAAACTGCATAGTTAACGCCCGGTTATAGCAGAAACTCTGTTGCCTTCTCGGAACTCGCGGGAGAACGAATATCACGGGGCTTGCGCCCAAGACCGTTCACATGTTTATCAAGGGGTCGAGGTCGGCGTATATCTCCGACTTCGCATACACAGCCGCCTTGCCGCTGATGATGGTGCGCCGGCCCCGTTCTTGAGGTTGCATTTTCCATGAGGCTATCGCGTATTTCGCATAGGGTCTTAGCGCGGACGCCGCTTTCGCACAGTTGAGGCGGCGTCAAAGCCTGTCCGCTCAAGCGTATTACCTCTTCCAAACAGGCGTTCGCAGCGCCAGACATGCCCTCCGGATCTAAATCCGCCATATCCGCTTCATAATTTGAATATCACGACAAATCCGCGCATCCGCGCGTTTTATTTGTGTTGGGCGATTAGTTACTATCGACAATAAAATGTAACTTAATTGTGTATTGACAACGCGGCGAGATTGTGCTACGATATAGACGATGATTTGAAGGACTTGATTGTGCTTTTGCTATACGGGCACAAGGAGCGTTCGCTTCAACGCGTAATGATGCAATCGTGTTTAATATGGTATAAGAGGTGTATTATGAGACTTTCAAGAACTATCGCCGTTATTCTTATTATCGCTAATCTTACCGCAATGCCCTGCGCATTTGCGTCGTCGGACAAAGCAAACCTTGACAAAGCGAACCGTCACTATAACTATTACACCGCCAATACCGCCGCCGCCGGTTTAAGCCTGGATGACAGGCAGACATATGAGCGCGTCAATCGGTTTTTATGCAGCTTTTCCCTTGGCTCAAATACATATGAGGACAGTTCGCAGGATTATATCATCGAGAAGATAGTTGATTATGTATTTGGATACGCAGCCGTATATAATACAGGCGCAATCGAGCGGTCCGCGTCCGACGACGAGCGCGGGTATTTTGAGCTATATGGCGAGCCTTACGATATACGCGTATCAAAACAGTACGCGCAGTCATTCGCGAAGGAGTATCTGGGGCTTAACTACATTATCGGGGAATTGGAGTACTGGCCCGCTGAAATCAGCTATGACGGCCTGGAGTATACCTGCGACATGTTGCAGGACGCGGATTATTTTTATTCAAACGGCGATACGTATTTCGGAGAGGCCAATTATCCGCTCCTGCTTGCGCATGATCTGACAAAGTTGAATAATAACGAATACCGCGTAGATTACTATGGATACTATGGCGAAGGCATCAATGACCCCAAAGGCGTGGCGGATATCTCTCACGCCGAGGCGCGCGAACGATATGGCGCCCCCGACTTTGGCGGCAGCGCCGTGATCCGGGAGGACGCAAACGCGCCGCACGGGTTCTACCTGATTTCGATGAATAGCGGGAATGCGACCGTCGCCGAGCCGGAGGATTCAAATGTCGCATTATTATCGCAAAAGACGGCGACGGCGATAGTTGCGGAGGCTTCCACGCCTCTGACCGACAGGTCAACTGCCACGCTCAACAATATCGATCTCGCCATAGACAAGGCCGACGGAACATACGTTCCATACGGCGAGGAATACTCGTTTAACTACATAGTAGGTTCGCGCGGGACGACGCAGGGCTATCAGCAGGTCGAAAACGGAAGCGGTTCGACAGACGTGGACGGCGGAGTGTCTCAGGTCGCGACAACGATTTATGCGGCTGTAAAAAAACTGTCCAAGGATGTACTCATTACCAAAAAACAGGTCTATGGCTCTGACTTTGTACAAAGCTATGTCAGTTCGGGCGACGACGCCATCGCAACGGCCTACTCAAATGACATGGATTTCCGCTTCATTAATTACTACGAGGACTTTATAATAGGTGTATGGCGCGACGACGAGCGCGTATACTGCCGGTTGACCACCGGCGGCAGCACGACGCCCAACGCGCCCAATGCGATACCTGTTTCCGTTTACCGTGAAACGATGTACGCGGCGAACAGCGACGGCATGACGGGCTACGCGCTGTCGGGAAATACTGCGGAGCAACAGCCGACCGAGCAGGCGCAAAGCGCGGAAAAAACGCTTTATGTCTATAACTGCGAAAGCTATATATCGCTTCGAGAATACGACAGTACCGACGCACCTCGAATCACGACCATC
>JAUNBY010000171.1 GCA_030526935.1 Clostridia bacterium | reverse complement strand
GGAGAGGTTCCTCTCGCGGCAGTAGGGCATAACACTAACGGAGAGGTTCCCCCGGATGGCCTCAGACCACGCGAAGCTCCGTGACAGAGGTGTTAACTTGCTTGGGTTGATGACATTGGCTTCACCGGGTCGTTCGACGTAAACGCTTTGAGTTGCACACCAAATAAGGCGGCCAACTTATCCAGCATATCGCTGGACATTGAGCGCTCATCATTTAAAGCTTTGATCGACGCCAAGAAAAGTTGTTATACATTCTCTGCAGTGAGGCGAATGCCGTAATCAATCGCGTTTATAAGGCTTTCCTCGTTAGCCGTCCCCTTGCCCGCCTGGTCAAACGCGGTTCCGTGGTCTACTGAACTGCGTATTATCGGAAGTCCCAGCGTTATATTTACACCCGAGACCGACTTCCATTTGTCGATGGCGGAATCGTATTGAAATCCGAGAACCTTCATTGGTATATGTCCCTGGTCGTGATACATCGCTACTACGATGTCGTACAATCCGCCGCGGGTCTTTGAGAATACCGTGTCGGGCGGGAGCGGCCCATCGGCCGCTATGCCCTCGCAGCGCGCCAGCTCGACGGCCGGCGCGATTTCCTCTATTTCCTCGCGCCCGAAAAGGCCGTTTTCCCCCGCGTGAGGGTTAAGCCCCGCAACCGCTATGCGGCGCGGCGATACGCCTAATTCCTTCAGCACGTTGTCGGCCAGGCGGATGACATGTACTATCCGCTCCTTCTTGCAGCGCTCGCAGGCCACTCTCAGCGGGACGTGAGTCGATACGTGCACAACCCGCATCCCTTCGTCAGCCAGCATCATGCAGTAATCCTTAGTGTTCGTAAGTTGCGCGTATATTTCGGTGTGTCCGCTAAAGTGATGCCCCGATAGATTAAGCGCTTCCTTGTTGAGAGGGTTCGTTATCGTCGCGTCGATTTCGCCCGCCATTGCCAGCTGAATTACCTTTTTTACGGCCTGAAACGCCGCCTCTCCACCCTCCGGGCACACTTTGCCAAATGCGAGGGCGTCTACGTCCGCCAAATTCTGATCATATACGTCTATGACGCCGTATTCAAACCTCGCCCCGGCCACCGAATCCACTCTGCGCGTGCGAGCGGGCGGCAACGCTCGTATATCGTCCTGTCGCCGAGCGCCTTTGCGGTTATCTCCGGCCCTACGCCGCATGGGTCGCCTAGCGTTATGCCAAGTATCGGCCTGCGATTCACTGTTTTCACCTCTATCTGACGATTTGCCTTAAAAACTCATCCGACGAATCGGGATAGTCCAACCGCCTCTGATTGCCGCGCGTCTCTCGGCGCTCCTTCGCGGACAGAGCCATCAGCAATATTGATTTCGCTATGTTTTCGCACTCCCTGTCGCCCGCCAATTCGCCGCCCGACAGCATACTTTCGACGGCGTCTATGGTTTCGTCAAGCGTCTTTTCGTCGCGATAAATCCCCAACGCCCTCGCCGCCATCTTTTGAAGCCTTGAAAGCATCGCCTCCCGGACGGTTTTATCCTCGCGATAGTCAAACGGCACGTCGTCGAGCGGCCTTTCGAAATCGCCTCTCGCGGCTATAGCTTCGGCGGCTATCATGCCTGAAATGGTCGCCTGACTCGCGGCGTTTCCGGCGCAGCGACAGGCGCCATGTATGCCTCCGCACGCTTCGCCGACGGCGTACAGGCCCTCGAGGGTGGACTGATAATCTCTTCCCACGAGTATCCCCCCGGAAAAGCTGTGCGCCATAGGCCCGACTTCAACCAGTTGCTCCACGGGATCCACGCCATTGTCCATAAGCCTGTCGTAGAACCAGGGGTAGGCCTTGAGAACTTCACGGTCAATATGTCTCAAATCCACATATACCCCGCCGTGCTGACTGCCAAGTCCCATTTCAACCTGTTTCCAGATTTCCTTGTTTATGAGGGTCTTCGAGCTTCCACCCTCGCCTTCGGGACGAACGGCGAGCATGAATCGTTCGCCTTTACTGTTGAGAAGATACGCGCCCTCCCCGAGCATCGCCGTAGGGCAAGGCTCCCCGACGGCTCCCGGAGGATGAAGGACGACCATTGGCTCGTATTCGAGAAACTCTATGTCTACCAGTTTGGCTCCGGCATCATGCGCTATGGCGAGGGTATCGCCCGACACGTTGTCGGGATATGTGGACATCCCAAGCAGATTTCCCACGCCTCCCCACGCGGCTACGACGACGGGTGAGAAGGATTTGCGGATTTCGCCTTTTTCGTCTGTGCAGACGATGCCGTTAACTCGATTTTTATCGGACAAAAGCCCAACGCAGCGGCAGTGCGGATAGAACGCGACGCCAGCTTTCGCGAGCCTTTGCGATAATTCGCGTTCCATTACGGCGCCTATCAGTTCGCTCGTGCAGCACAGGCTCCTGGGCAGGGTATGCCCGGACAGATGCCTGAGCTTTATCGTCCCGTCGGGATTCTTCGCGAAATCCACGCCCCAGCGTCTTAGGAATTCATAGCCGTCCACGCTGCGCGAAGTCATTTCGCTCACGAGTTCGCGGTTGCCTATATCGTAACCGGAATGTATCATATCCTCGCAGTACAGTTCTTTGGTATCGCCGTGGGGATTGTCGTCGAGCACGAAGTTTATGGCCGCTATAACCGGAGTGCCGCCCAATCCGCGCGAATATACGCCAATGTCCTTCACGCCGTTCTCCACGAGCCGCGCGGCGCAGGCCAGCGCCGCCAATCCCGAGCCGACGATAATTACGTCGTGATTCTTTTTTATCATAAGGTTCACCTCACGTAAATCTTCAGGCCGATATTTGAGGCTTCGCCGCGCCTCTGCGGGTGTTGAGCAAAAGCAGCCCCGCCGCGACCGCGACGCCCACTACGGTGGAAACCATCTCCGGAGAAATCATCGATATGGCACAGGCGACGAGTATCAGCCTTTCCCACATATTGAGGGCATTGCGGAAGTATCCCGCCACGGCGACCGCAAGTACGTAGGAGCCTATGAACAGCTGCGCCGCGCCTGTGATAATCTCCAGAACGGAACCCTCGAGCAGTATCGCGGGGTTGAAGACGAATACGAACGGCGCCAGGAATCCGACCAGCGCGTACGTCATACCCGTCCAGCCGGTCTTCATCGCGGAGGCACCCGCGATCCCGGCCGCCGTGTACGAAGCTACGCAAACCGGCGGAGTTATCTGAGCCATTATTCCAAAGTAGAACACGAACATGTTCGCGCACAGCGCGCTCACTCCAAGGCTTCTTATGACCGGAACGAACAGTATGACGCCCACCAGGTACGCCGCGACTGTAGGAAGCGCCATGCCCAAAAGCATACAACCCGCCATAGCCACCAGAAGCGCCAGGAACAGATACGATTGTCCAAGCCCTCCGACGACGCTCGTGAGGTTCGTGGCCAGGCTTGTCTGCATGGTCACGACGTTTATGATTATGCCGCAGGCTGCCGTAGGTATTGCTATTTCCGCCGCCTGCTTCGTACCCTGAACGCAGCACTTGCCCAATTCCTTAAGCCCTATGAAATTCCTTTTTCCGTTGACGAAGTAGCTTATCACATTGCATACGAGGCAACTGAATATTCCCACCATGCCCGAGCGCATGAGCGAGTTTCCGCGGATTATCCATACGACGAGCAGAATCGCGGGAAGCAGGAGGTAAAGCCGGGGAAGAATTTTCTGTTCGACTTTTATCTCCACGTCAGGGGAGCCGGCTTTCACCGCCCGCTTGCGCGCGAGCATCGAAACGAGCACGAACACCGCGAGGTAGTAAGCGACGGCGGGAAGTATGGCAGATTTGGCTATCGACAGATAGTTTACTCCCAGCATTTCAGCCATTATGAAGGCGCCTATGCCCATTATGGGAGGCATGATCTGTCCACCCGTGGAGGCGACGGCTTCTATTGCTCCGGCTTCATGCGGCTCGTAGCCGATTTTCTTCATCATCGGTATCGTTATAACGCCGGTGGTCGATACGTTTGCCACGGCGGAGCCTGAAATCATTCCCATAAGTCCCGAGGATATTACGGCCGCCTTCGCGGGGCCTCCGGAACTTTTGTTGGAAAACTTCATGCCGCAGTCTATGAGAAGCTGTCCGCCTCCGCAGCGGGAGAAGAACACGCCGAAGAGTATGAAGTAGAACAGACAACTCGCCGAGGTGTAAAGCGGGGTGCCGAATACGCCCGATTCGCCCATGGTCATTCCCTCGGTGAATTGCGACAGGAATCTTGAGGCGGTCTTGCCCTTCGTGAAGAATATGCCGGGGCAATAGGGCGCTATCCACGCGTAAATTATAAACGCTATGATGAATATCACAAGTACGTTTCCAAGTGTTCGCCTCACGGCTTCCAGGAGAAGCAGTATGGTTACGACCATGAATACCTTGTCAAGCGTCAGAACCGGGTCGATGAACGACACGTGATCGATGAGCCTCTGGCTGTTGGTAATCACGTAGTAAAGCATGAAGGCGATTCCCGCGAATATAACCGCGTCGATTATGAGCGGCCATTTGACCTCGGGGTGTTTTTTGTTCGCGGGGTAGTAAAGGTATATAAGCGTCAGCGCCAGTATTAGGTGCAACGGGCTTTGCTGCAGCGGCGGAAGCTGTCTGACCAGCGCCAGGTACATTTGAAAGCCGAGAAAGACGGCGACGACTGCCACGGTCGCGATCGACTTTGTAGAAAACTTCTTATCTGCCATACGGCGGCCTCCTTAATGATTTTGGGGCTGAACGGTTCCGGCAGCGCCGGCTGGCATACTCCGCCGGGCGCGGTGCGCGAGGGGACGTCCTCCCCTCAGTCTGTCCTCAGCTTACGCCCGCAATCGGGCAGACGTCTGGCGCGCGGAGGGAAACTCCCTCCGCCGCCAAATCCGTCTGAATCCATCCGCGTATCAAGGCGCGTAAGCGCTTATTCGGCCAAGTATCCCATTTCAACGTAGTAAGCGCGCGCTCCGGGGTGAAGCTCCACGCCCGTGAGGGTTATGCTGTGGGCTGTGGCGGGATCGAAATAGGTCATGGCGGCGACAGCTTCGCCAAGCTCGGCCTCGTGCTCGCAAATCGCTTTGGTGAGCGTATAGGCCAGGGCTTCGTCCATCGTAGTGGAGACGAGAACGACCTGCTGGGAGCCGACGGACTGTATCTCGGTATCCTGACCGTTCCAGGTACCCGGCTCCACCGTCACGTAGTCGTAGCCCATAGTGACGAGATTCGCGAGGGTTTCTTCGCCAAGCTGCACGGCGTACATGTCGTGGGTAAGGCAAAGCTCGGTCGTGTTGGCCTGACCCGCGCCGAGGTGGTCGATGGTCATGTCGTAAAGATCGTCCTGCAAACCGCTCTTAATAGCGTCGCCGCCGGTCTTCTCCACAACGCCGCCCCAGGATACTATGTCGTCGAGCGTCACGCCGCAGGCTTCGAGCACCTTCTCGGCGCTAAGCTCGCCAAGCGTGCCATTCTTTTTGATGATGAGCTTTACGGGGTATTGCTTCTCTACCAGTTCCTCGATTGTGGATATTCCGGTGTCGTCCACAAATTTCTGCGTGAACATGACGTTTACGAAATCGTGGCCCATGCCGCCCGCGAGAGCCGCGATGTCCTTTGTGGGTTCGTTTCCGAGTATGCCGTCCTCATAAGACCACTTCGCGGGGCCGGCGTTGGACATTACTATATCGCACTGCTCGGCGTTGTTTACGATTATGGGAGCGCCGACGCCGCCGGGAGAGGTGGTGGTTATGGCGATATTCGAGCCTTCGGGCAGTTCCTTGAGCATGGCCGACTGTATGGCGGCGGCGTAGTTATAGGCGGCGGTTCCAACTTCCTGCGCCGCGAAGGTCAGGTCGACCGGGCCGGACAGCGCGTATTCGGCTGTCACCGGCGCGGACATAGCCAGTGTCATAATGACGGCGATTGCGAGTACCATAAATTTTTTCATGGGGTATACCTCCTTTTTATTAACATCGGCGTCAGCCGATATTATGCGTATTTGCGCCTTTTCGAGGCGTATGGCCGGTAAACGTTATCAGACCATGTTTTTCGCCGCGTTTTCCGCGAGTACGCTTTTAAGCGCCTCAATCCCCTCATCAGGCATGGACGAGAATGGCCTTCGGCATTTTCCGACGGGGTATCCCAGCAATTCCACGGCGGTCTTGATGACGGTGTTGGGATTTGCGTATTTAAAGCACGCGCGCAACGAGCGTATGGCGTCCTGGAAACCGCGCGCCTCGTCCAGGCGGCCAGCCATGAACGATTCGTATATCGAGGCCATGTTCCTGGGGTATACGTTGGCGCATCCCGCTATGCCTCCCGTCCCTCCGGCGTAGAGCGTCCACAATATGAGGCTGTCGTTTCCGGAAAGGACGGCGAAGGGTTTGTCCGCGCCGCGCGTTACTTCTATATATTGCAGTATATTGTCAAAGTTGCCGGAGCTGTCCTTGACGCCTGCGATGTTTTCAATTCGCGACAGGCGCGCGACCGTCGCGGGAGCAAGGGCGTTTCCCGTTCTGGCGGGGATATTGTAAAGGACTATGGGCATATCGACCGCTTCCGCCACCGCCTTGTAGTGCGCGTACAGTTCAGATTGGCTCGCGGCTGCGAACCACGGCGTTATAACGCTCAATACGTCCGCGCCCTCGTCCATGGCCACCCTGGATTGCTCGATGGTGTCCCTCGTCCCAACGCAACCCGTTCCCGCGTAAACAGGCACGCGGCCTTTCACCTCGTCGACGACAGCCCGGAGAACCAGCCGCTTTTCATCGGGCGAGAGTATATAGCCCTCGCCATTCGTCCCAAAGCAG
>JAUNBY010000170.1 GCA_030526935.1 Clostridia bacterium | reverse complement strand
CTGGCCGGCGCAGGAGGGCTGGGAGCGCGCGCTCACCGACACCATCGCCAAGGGCTGCGAAACCTGCAAGCTCCACTTTCATAAGTAGTACATGGGCGTGTCGACGCTGCCGCTCAACGGGAATCTGAGGCGATCTTTTTAAGGAATACCGCGTTTTTGCACTCGAATTACCTCCGGTATCCTGTTAGGAAGCGCATTGTTCGACACAAAACCTCGCCGAACCATGACATTTCAGATGATGTCAACCCCCTTGGGTTTCTCAAATAAATATAGCAGGAGGATTTTTATAATGAAAAAGATGTTGGCAATGGCACTGTGCCTGGCGCTCGTTATGTCTGTCGGATCCGCGTTTGCCGATGTGATCAGGCTTGGCGGCCTCGCTCCCCTGACCGGAACCTACACCGAATACGGCATCGGATTTGAAATCGGCTTTCAAATGGCCGTAGAGGAGATAAACGCCGCCGGCGGAATCAACGGCCACACGTTTGAGGTCGTCGTTCAGGATTCAGAGGGCGATACCGTTACCTCCACGACGCTCGCCACGCAATACGCTGAGGACGATTCGTATCTCGCGATACTTGGCGATTTCACATCCGGCGCTTGCAAGGCCAACGCCGAAATCTGCGATCTCTACGGCATAACGCAGCTTTCGCCGACCGCTTCCGCTTCCGACTACGCCTCCATGAGCCCCTGGTGCTTCTCGATAATGGGTCGTCAGGATATCGAGGCTCCATATCTGGCTAAGTACATAGTCGGCAGGTACCTCGGATGCGATACCTGCGCGGTCATCCGCGTTGACAGCGACTGGGGACTTTCCAGCTACTCCAACTTCGAGGCTCAGGCAGTGAAAGAGGGCATAGAGATAGTCGCTCACGAGACTTATCAGACCGGAGAAACCGACTTCTCCTCAATCGTGACCAAGGTTCGCGCGGCTAATCCCGACTGTCTTATAGTCCTCGATCAGGGCAACTCGGTTTCCGCCATATTCAACCAGGCCGACGCTGACGGATGGGATATACAGCACGTCGCGCTCGGTCCCGGAACCTCCGCGCAGCTTCTCGATCAGCTCACCAATCCCACCAATATCGTACTCACATCCCCCTTCTTCTTCGATCCCACGAACGAGGAAGTCATGGCGTGGCGCGACGCGTTCGTCGCGCAGTCCGGATTTGAGCCGACCATTCACCCCGCCTGCGCGTATGACTGCGTCTACCTCATCGCCGAAGCGGTAAAGGCCATAGGCGACGGCGAGGTAACCCGTCAGGCCATTTGCGACGCGCTCGCACAGGTCGAGTACGACGGACTTACCGGCATGATCAAATTCACCGAAGACGGCGACATCGCCCGCAACTACATGATTTGCGGCGGCACGGAAGACGGATGGGTCGTTCTCGAAGGATTTGAGTACGGCGCCGAGGGACTCTGATTCGCTAAACAATGACCAATCGCGGTTGATAGCAAATGTGGAGCGAAGGGGAAACCCTTCGCTCCCCTGCGAACGACATCGTATTCATGTTATTTAAAAGTACTTTTGGCCGTTCGGCATATTTGACTTTTGGCTTTGGCGCATCGCCCAATGCCGCGGCGCATAGTTGCGCAAACATGTTTATAATCGTTTTCCGGGAAGTAAAACCTTGTCCGAAGGAGAGAAGGCGTATGGAATACTTTCTCAGCCAGTTGATGAACGGCCTGTGTCAAGGCGCGATATACGCGCTTATGGCAATCGGCTATTCAGTGATCGTCGGCGTCGTAGGCATGGTGACGTTCACATACGGCGAAATCATGATGCTCGGCGCGTTCAGCGCCTATTATGTGTTCATGTTAATGGGCGGAAACCTGTGGCTTATGATCCCGGCGGCGTTCGCCGGTTCTTTCATTATCGGCATGGTCGTGTATAAGGTGTGCTATGAGCGCTTTTTTAACGCTCCAAGGCACATTTCGTTATTGTGTACAATAGGCTTCAGCATTTTGGTCAAAAACCTCGCTCAGATAGTTTTTGGCCCCGATACAAAGCCCGTTCAGAATATAATCGACAACAGGATATTCACAATGGATATTTTCGGCGCTCATGTGCAAATAAAACTTCTGCAAATCATAATAATAGCGCTCGTAATAGTATTCGCTTTGGCTCTCACGCTGTTTTTCAACAAGACGAGATGGGGCGTTATGCTAAGAGCCGTCAGCCAGAATCGCGACGCGTCGTATCTTGTGGGCATAAACGTAAAGCGCGTTACGATGATGGGCAATTGCATAGGTTGCGCCTTCGGAGGTATCGCCGGTATACTTCTCGCGATAAACTACTTCGTCGTCTACCCGACGATGGGCTCCGCGTACAGCATAAAGGCGTTCTCGTCGTCGGTGCTTGGAGGTCTCGTGGATCTGCGCTTCTCGGCTCTCGGCGGCTTGTGCATAGGAGTAATTGAGAATATGGGCATTTCCTTCAGTTCCGCGTCGTTTCGAGATATATACGCCTTCGGCTTTCTCATTCTCGTCTTGATACTGAGGCCCCAGGGCTTCGCGTCAAAGAAAGGAACGAGAGTATGATGAATTTGATCGCGAAGTTGAGGGGTGAATGGAATAAGCCCGCCAAAATCGCCGGGCTGTCTTTTCTGTTCGCGTTTCTTATGGTATTTCCGCAGTTGGGCATTAAAACGGTTTACGTGCGATACGGATGCAATATACTCATGTACGCGACGCTTGCGGGTTCCCTCAATATCATCAACGGATACAGCGGACAGAGCTGTCTGGGGCAGGCGGGCTTTTTCTGCATAGGCGCTTATACCTGCGCGGTTCTTTCGACTAAATTCGGCCTTTCCTTCTGGCTGTGCCTTCCGCTCGGGGGCATATTGGGAGCCATCGTGGGAGGACTCGTAAGCCTTCCGACTCTCAGGCTTCAGGGCATATACCTGTCGATAGTTACGCTGGGCGCGTCTGAAATAATCAGAATAATCGCGCAGAGCTGGACGGACGTCACAGGCGGTTCAATGGGAATTAAGTCGATTCCAAAGCCTCAGCTTTTCGGGACGATGATCTTTAAGCCCCAGGATTATTTCTATATATTCCTGGCGCTAGGCGTCATATTCCTGTTCGCGTCGGCCAGGGTTTTAAAGTCGCGCGTGGGACGCGCGTGGATGTCCATACGCGAGGATCAGATAGCCGCCCGCTCGCTGGGCGTTGAAATAAAGCGGTATAAGTCGATAAATTTCATGTACGGAGCTTTCTGGGCGGGCGTCATAGGCGCGGCCTACGCGCCTTTCGTGAGCTTTATCGAGTCCTCGCAGTTTACGCTCGACACGGGATTCGACGTGCTGGCGATGGTCGTAATAGGCGGGCAGGGAACGCTCGTAGGACCTATAGTCGGCGCTACCATAGTCACGGTTCTGACCGAAGCCCTGCGCTTTTTGAGCTATTGGAGATACGTCATCTATGCGCTTATAATAATACTCATGATGTGGGTGAGGCCGCAGGGACTTGTGGGCGCCAGTAACTCCATGCTCGCGGGAAAGCAGCTCGTGCGAAGGCAGGATAAAAAGGCGGGAGGTGCGAAGGCGTGACGGACAGACATGTACTGCTCGAATCAAAGGGCGTTTGCAAGTACTTCGCGGGCCTCAAAGCCGTAGAGATGGTGGATATGCAGGTGTGTCAGGGCGACATATTCGGCATAATCGGTCCCAACGGCGCAGGAAAGACCACGTTTTTTAACTGCTGCACCGGAATATACCCTCCGACAAAGGGCGAAGTATTCTTCGATGGCGAGAAAATTACCCATATGAGTCCGGAGCAGATAGCCCGAAGGGGCGTGACGCGCACATTTCAGAACATACAGCTTTTTAAGTTTATGAGCGTGCTCGACAACGTAAAGATAGGCTGTCACATAAACACAAAGACCGGCATGTTCGACGCGATAATCCATACGCCGCAATACAAGCGCGACGAAGCTTACGCCGTGGACAGGAGTACCGAGGTCTTGCGCGATATAGGAATGTACGACGTTCGGGATACCATGGCCGGAACCCTGCCCTACGGCATGCAGCGCAAGGTGGAGATTGCCCGCGCGCTGGCGCTGAAGCCAAAGCTGTTGCTTCTCGACGAGCCGGCGGCCGGCATGAATCCCCTCGAAACGCAATCGCTTATGGAGTTTATAAAGATGCTCAATTCCAAGGGATACAGCATTCTCGTTATAGAGCACGACATGAAGTTCGTCATGAACGCCTGCAACAGAATACTCGTTCTCAACTTCGGGCAGAAGATCGCCGAGGGGACGCCTGAAGACATACGCGCGAATCAACTGGTTCGCGAGGCGTATTTCGGAAAGGGACTGATCGTAGAGGGGGTGTCCCGCAATGCTTAAGATAAGTAATCTCGAGGTGTTTTACGGATATGTCAACGCCCTTCGCGGCATAAGCCTCGAGGTGAACGAGGGCGAGATAGTCACGCTGATAGGATCAAACGGCGCCGGAAAGACGACGACGCTGATGGCGACGTCGGGCCTCGTCCCCAAGTCGTCAGGAACGATTCATTTCCGCGGCAAGGATATAAGCAGGATGCCTCCGAATAAGATCGTGCATATGGGCATAGCGCACGTTCCCGAGGGACGCAGGATATTTCCAGGCCTGTCCGTCAAGGACAACCTTCGCGCCGGCTCGCTTGGCAACAGAACGCTGACGAAACAGCGGCTGGGAGAATTGTACGACGAGGTATACGAGCTTTTCCCGCGCCTTCGAGAAAGACAGACGCAGGCGGGAGGAAGTCTCTCGGGCGGCGAGCAGCAAATGCTCGCGATAGCCCGGGGCATGATGATGGACCCGGAGCTCTTGATGCTGGACGAGCCTTCTTTGGGTCTGGCTCCGATATTGGTAGAGGAGATATTCGAGCTTCTCATGCGCATACATAAGCGCGGTAAAACCATATTGCTGATAGAGCAAAACGCATCCATGGCTCTGTCCATAGCCGACAGGGGATATGTAATGGAGACTGGAAGCATAGCGCTTGAAGGTCCCGGACGTGAGCTTTTGAATAATCCCGAGGTGCAGAAAGTGTACCTTGGAGGCTAGATACTTAGCGCGGATAAGCCAACCGTATAATGACAAACGTTTTAAATACACTACGGAGGAATGACTATGAAAAAGATAATGAACAGGCCCGAGGATTTCGCTGTTGAGACCGTCGAAGGCATTATAGCGGCTTATGGCGACAAGGTAAAGCTGTTAAACGCCGACCCTCAGATATATCTGTCCAATTACCCGACTCGCGAAGGCAAGGTAGGCATTGTTACCGCCGGGGGCAGCGGACACCTGCCGGTATTCCTGGGCTATGTCGGGCAGGGTATGCTCGACGGTTGCGCCGTCGGCAATGTATTCGCGTCCCCTTCGGCTCAAAAAATGGCGGATATGATAACGGCCTGTGATCGCGGAAACGGCGTATTGTGCCTTTACGGAAATTATGGCGGGGATAAGCTCAATTTCGACATGGCCTGCGAAATGGTCGAGATGGAAGACATAGAAACCCGCACAGTGCTCGTAAAGGACGACCTCGCGTCGAGTCCTTTGGAGGCACGGGAAAAGCGCCGCGGCGTAGCGGGCATGGTATACGCCTTCAAGGTCGCCGGAGCCTGCGCCGACAAGGGCATGAGTCTCGACGAGGTCGCCGATATGGCGCAAAAGGCGCTTGACAATATACGAACCATAGGCGTCGCGCTCTCTCCGTGCGTCGTGCCAATGGTGGGAAAGCCTTCGTTCTCCATAGCCGATGACGAAATAGAAGTCGGAATGGGCATACATGGCGAGCCTGGCATAGAGGTGCGCAAGATGATGACCGCCGACGAGATAGCCGACGACATTATATCTCGCATAGAAACGGAAATACCTCTGTCCTCCGGCGACGAGGTGTCCATAATGGTCAACGGTCTGGGGGCGACTCCCATAGAGGAGCAGCTCATAGTCTATCGCCGCATACATAAGATACTCTCAGACAAGGCTGTGAGCATATTTATGCCGCACATAGGCGAGTTCGCGACGTCTATGGAGATGGCGGGGCTTTCGATAACCGTGTTTAAACTCGACGGCGAACTCAAGCAATGCCTGGCTGCCCCCGCGTGTACGCCGTTTTACACCAATCACAATAAATAAGCGGGAGGACGTCCGATGAATCGCGAAACGATTAAAAAGGCCATATCCTCCATATGCGAAGCCATGGAGGAAAACCGCGACTATTTGATACAATTAGACCAGCAAAACGGGGACGGCGACCTTGGAGTATATATGTGCCTCGGATTTCGCGCGGTTGAGAAATACCTCGAGGATACCGACGAGACGGATCTGGGCAAGCTCATGATGAAGTGCGGCTCCGCGTTCAACGAAGCCGCGCCCTCATCCCTCGGAACCATACTTTCGTTTGGATTTATGGGTATGGCAAAGCCGTTAAAAGGCAAAACCGACGCCTCGTTCGGTGAATTCTGCGACGCGTTTGAAGCGGGCCTTGACCGCATAATGCAAAGGGCGGAGTCGAAGCG
This sequence comes from Clostridia bacterium, assembly GCA_030526935.1. GTDB lineage: Bacteria > Bacillota > Clostridia > Christensenellales > Aristaeellaceae > JAUNBY01. The sequence goes on along the minus strand of JAUNBY010000170.1, from coordinate 273 downwards.
CGGCGAAAAGACCGTTCTCGACGCGCTTTGCCCGGCGGCTGACGCCTTAAAAGCCTCGCAAGACAACCCCATGGAGGCGCTCGCGTCCGCGGCGAGGGCGGCATACGAGGGCAGCGAAGCGACGCGGACAATGCTCGCTGTACACGGTCGCGCCGCGCGATATGGCGAAAAGAGCATTGGCGTGCTCGACGGCGGTTCCGTCGCCGGGATGCTCATAATACAGGGCATAGCCAAATCACAGGGCGTTTGTTAAGCCGAGTTGGAAACGTTGAG
>JAUNBY010000169.1 GCA_030526935.1 Clostridia bacterium | reverse complement strand
TCGCGGTCAGCTGAGCGTTCGCAAATTATACCACATAAATTACCATGTTGCAACCGCATAAAAGACAAACCTTATGGAGGACATTACGTAACTTATGGTAAATAATTCGGGCTTTGCGATGAAAACATTGAAAATTATCATATAGTATGATAAAATATATTAAAAATACGTGGTGCGCGATCAGTATCCGGGAGCATTCGCGGTCGGGCAGACCAGGGACGCGAGGGGGAACCAAACGCGCGACAGTACGGAGAGGATGGGAAAAATGAAGCAAATGAAGCGGATCGTTTCTTGGGCGCTTATGCTGTGCCTGTTGGCGGGCATGGGGATACTGCCGCAAAGCGCGGCGGCGGACAGCACCCGCGGGGTCAATGTCATCAACCCAAGCAAGTTAACCCCTCTGTCACGGAGCTTCGCGTGGTCTGAGGCCATCAGGGGGAACCTCTCTGATAGTGCTATGGCCTGCCGCCGCGCGTAGCGCCATGGAGAGGTGCCCGCCGCAGCGGGCGGATAGGTTCCCCCGTGAGGGTGTTACGACTCTTGGGTTGATGACATTGCCCGCGGGGTGGGGGTGGCGATGGTTGCGGCAGACGCGGACAACAATAAAAATGTGACTATGGGAGAAGCGTTCAGTCATGCATACCAGCTTGTACGTGAAATAGCAATAAGAGAAGGGTACATTCAAGATATGTAATGCTATCCTAAAAATGACGATCTCGTCATTGTCGGACGGAACTGGAAGGTTTTTTTACATGGAGTGGTTGCCATGCCATGCTCTCTGGCTGGGTCAGCCCCTCCGCCGCGCGGGGTCTGACCCGCCTGATGACATCCGCGTGGCAACGGAATATCGCGGATGGCAGGGCGTATTACCGTCTTGAGGACGGGGCAGGCGCAGGTCAAAAGGCCATGTTTACCCGCGAGGCGGTACGGGTATAAATAATCATATTTGAAGCGGGAGGATGAAAATGAATATCAACGCACTGTTCAATATATCCTATGGTTTATACGTGCTGACTTCGCGCGACGAAAATAAGGATAATGGTTGCATAATCAACACGCTTTCGCAGGTGACGAGCCAGCCGTGCCGGGTATCGATAACCGTCAACAAGCAGAACTATACCCACGATATGATAGCGGCGTCCGGACAGTTCAACGTATCGATGCTCGATCAGAGCGCGCCGTTTGCGATATTTAAGCACTTTGGATTTCAGAGCGGGCGAACGGCAGACAAATTTGGACAGGGCGGATTCGAGTCTCGCAGTGAAAACGGCCTGATTTATCTGCCGGAGCATATATGCGCATACGTTTCGGGGCGCGTTATAGCCATGCACGACCTTGGCACGCATACGATGTTCATCGCCGATGTAATCGACGCCGAGACGACGAGCGAGAAAAAGCCCATGACCTATGAATACTACTTCGCGGCGGTAAAGCCCAAGCCCGAAAAGAAAGCCGGGGGCTGGCGCTGCAAGATCTGCGGATACGTATATGAAGGAGAAAATCTGCCCACTGATTTCATTTGCCCGACGTGCAAGCATCCGGCGTACGACTTTGAAAAAATAGTCTGATTTTCTGACGCGTTTAACCGCGCGCTTTTCGCGTTATGTAAATTTCCCGCGCGAGGGCTACATAATCCATAACCTCTTTTCCGGCGTCGGCTCTGTAGACGACGCCGCATTCCTGTTGAAAGTCCAATTGCAGATTGGCGATGAAAAAGCCGGTTATGCGCCTTGCAAAGGTGGAGGCGGTGACAACTGTTTTGCCCGCGCTTAATGCCTGATATATTATGGCGATTCGCCGTTCCTTGCTGTGAATCACTTCCAGATGCGGAAATATTGCCTTAAGGGCTTCGAGGTGGAATCCGTAGTAGTCGCAGAATTCGCGCGCGTCTACAACCGGGGATGTAAGCGCCTGAGGCTGTATGACGTCAGTCTCGAATGCCCTGGGCGATATGCAAAAATACGGCATGTCAATAAGCGCTTCATACCGGAGATGACCGTTATTGTATTCGGGGGAAAACAAAGTATCGCCTACATCGATAATGTCCTGTTCCACAAGATGAGCCTCAAGCGTCGTCGGATGAAAAACCGTCTCGATGCGCACCTCGGGATATCGTTGGGTGTAAGCCGTCGTAACCGGGCTTAAAATGACATGGTAATCTATACTTACCAAACGCAGCCTCGCGGCGTTTCCGCCCGCCTTTCTGGTTTGCGCAAGCATCATGCTCTCCTGCTGAATGAGCTGGATGGCCCAATGGCGAAATACCGCTCCCGCCGCGGTCGCGCTTACTCCGCGATGTCCGCGACGAAGAAGCTGTGTTCCTGCTTCTTTTTCGAGGAGATTGATCTGTTTCATGATCGCCTGCTTGGATATGAACAGCTTTTCCTCCGCGGCGGAAAAGCTTCCAACCTCGCAAACGGTTAAAAATGTTCTAATGTAGTCGCTGTTCATATATCTTCGTCAACACCTCGTTGACGCTATAGTAACATATTTCTCATTCTCATTCAAGTATGAAAATATTATACTGAATACAAATAATTATCCAGGAGGGTATCTATGCATAAACCAATTTCACGCAGGAGCTTTCTCAAAGGCGCCGCGACCGCTGGCCTGGGTTTGGCGGGAATGCATGTGCTTCCCGGCATCGCATCGGCGCAAAGCGAAGCGGCAGGGCATACCTACGCCGACACAATCGCCTGGGATGGACAATACGATGTGATTGTCATAGGCTTTGGCGGAGCGGGCGCTAACGCGGCTTATGCCGCCGCCAAAGAGGGCGTGAGCGTATTGGCGGTGGACGCGGCTCCCGAAGGGGAGGATGGCGGCAATTTTAGGCTATCGGGTCAAATGTTTCTTGAGTTCACTGATTTTGATTCGGCTTATAGCTATACCAAGGCGCAGTTTGCGGGTTACGACGTCGACGATGACCTTTTGCGCGCCTGGTGCGAAGGCGTTACAAATACGGGCAATATACTTGAATCAATGGGCGCGGATCGCAGCCTTTTCACAAACGCGGAAGAGTTTGGACTGCACGCGGAATATGATTTCGACGGCATAGAAAATCGCAGTGAATACGCAATGCACAACGCCAGAGGCGACGCCTATATGTGGAAGTTCATAAAGAACTGCTGCGTAAAAATGGCGGATAGAATCGATTTGTGGCTGAATACCCCGGCGAAGCATATAATTCAGGCGCCGGATACCAAGGCGGTGCTTGGCGTTCAGGTACAGCGCGATGGTAAGCTTTTGAACATATGCGCTCTCAACGGCGTCGTTCTGTGCTGCGGAGGGTTTGAGAACAACCGCGATATGATGCAGCAGTATCTGGCTATACAGGAGGGCGTCAATATGGCTACGCCCTATAACAGGGGCGACGGAATCAAGATGGCTCAGGAAGTGGGAGCCGATATGTGGCATATGTGGGCTTACGACGGCGTGATGGGGCCGTTTGGCTCGGCCGTTCCTGAGATTGACGAAGATAAACTGGTGACGACAAACTCCATGTTCAACAAAACGCCTATGAAGAGCGGCGCGGTCATGGCGGTGACGAAGGGTGGAACCCGATTCATTAACGAGACGAGCGTGGCCAAGCACGGCAAGCTGGGCTGGGGCGGAGGATTCTACAACGCTCGCTGGGCGGAACGGTCATATATTATATGCGACGCCAATAAATACGCTCAAATCGTGGAAGATGGCTGTCTTGATGAATATCTGCATAAGTTTATATCCGCTGAAACGGTAGCGGAGCTTGCGGGTAAACTGGATATGGACGCCGCCAAGCTGCAGGAGACTATAGACGATTTTGCCGCTTACATAGACCTGGGCAAGGACTATCTTACCGGACGGGACACCTCCACAATGGAGAAGTTTGGACAAGGCCCGTATTACGCCTTAAAAATACTTCCCGGCTTCCACGCCACAAGGGGCGGCCCCCGCAAGAACGCCCGTATGCAGATACTGAACCCTCAAGGCGAGCCGATACCGCATCTTTACGGCGCTGGAGAGTGCGGAAGCTTCTACGCGCATTTGCGCGAGGGCGGCGGCGGAACCACGGAGTGCATTATCTTCGGACAGTTGGCGGGCAGAAACGCCGCTCTGGATAATCAGACGCTTCCCGCTTACGATGGCGCTGCCGTCGAGTCTAACCTTGAATATACCATAGGTTCTTCGCCGTCTGACCTGATTGTAGAACAAGTGGATATGGATCTGCGGGATAATCAGTTTACGGGCGTTTCGCAAAATGGTATGGGCGGCATGGTGCAGGTGATGATTACCGTCGAGGGAGGAAAAATGACGGCTATTGAAGTGGTAAAACAGACGGAAACCGAATCCATAGGCGGACCGGCTTTCCAGCCGCTCATCGAACAGGCTCTCGCGACGCAATCAAGCGCCCTTGACGCCATATCGGGCGCGACCGTCACGAGCCGGGCGTTTATGGAAGCCTTGGCGGACGCAATGGCTCAAGCGGGACTTTGATGCCATGACGCCTCTGAGGAACATGACGGCATAAGCCGAAAACTGAAAAGATGCAGGTTGCCGACGCTGTTCAGGCAAATAATAACGACATAAAACGATCCGCTCGAAAACATCGGGCGGATCGTTTTGTATTGCCGTCACCTCACATGATTCCCGTAGGGCATTACTGTGAAGGCACTTGATAAATATGGAACGTGTTTTCCGAAAAGTCTCGCTATTTTGAAAGAAAAAGTCTGAATAACTATAGCGTGATGATGGCCGTCAGGGTAAAATAAATATATCGCGTTGATGTTAAGACGTTCGCGACATAGCGAGAAAACGCACAAGGAGGGAATCATATGGTAAGAATAATCGCCCTGGCACTGATTCTTATGATGACATTTTCGTTGTCCGCCGCGGCTTCGGCGGAACCGAGCGAAGCCCCAGTCGTTTATATGACGAGCGACATATCTTCGCAGGGACTTATGGCCATCTATGAGGCGCTTGGACGGGAGGTCGCCGGTGAAAACGTGGCGGTCAAAATCTCAACAGGGGAGCCTGGAAGCAACTACCTGCGAGTGGAGCTCATAGGCGACTTCGTGCAGGCGGTGAACGGTTCCATAGTCGAGTGCAATACCGCCTATGGAGGACAGCGCGCCTCGACCGCCATGCACTATCAGGTCGCCGAGGATCACGGATATACCGCGATCGCCAACGTGGATATAATGGATGAAAACGGCTCCATGACGCTGCCCGTCACCGGAGGAACGGTTTTGACCGAGAACTACGTAGGCGCCAATCTCGCCAATTACGACTTTCTGGTTGTCCTGTCCCACTTTAAGGGACACGCCATGGCGGGCTTCGGCGGAGCTATCAAGAACCTTTCCATAGGCTGCGCGTCAAGCGAGGGAAAGAGTTGGATACACTCCGGCGGCACAAGCATGACAAGTCCCTGGGGCGGTGAACAGGACGCGTTTCTTGAGGCCATGGCCGAGGCCGCTAATTCCGTCGTGGACTACTTTGGAAACGGAGAAAACGCCATATATATAAACGTAATGAACCGCCTGAGCGTGGACTGCGACTGCGACGGCAACCCCGCTGAACCCGACATGCACGATATTGGAATACTTGCTTCACTCGATCCGGTGGCGCTGGATCAGGCGTGCGTTGACCTTGTGTACGCCGCTGAGGATGGCGATTCCCTCATACAGCGCATGGAAAGCCGCAACGGTATACATACGCTTGAACACGCCGCTGAAATTGGCTTTGGGAGCCGTGAATACAATCTGGTCAGCATCGACTAGATATGCCCGCAACCTGCCCCGGCGCTTTGTTCGCACCTGCGAAGCGCCGGGGCTTTTATAAGAGGTGATGTCAATTGGGACAGGTTCTAAGGCGTGAGTTCATCTATCTATGGTACTACTTCAGCGTACAGCTTGAGCAGATCATCCCCTATTATATATTGGGCATCGCGCTGGGGTCGGCGATATCCGTATTTGGAAAGGGCAAGATTCACGCCGCCTTCTCCCGGATGGGGCAAAGGAAGCTGGGTATACTCGGCCTTATTCCGGCGAGCCTTTTGGGGATCGCCTCGCCTCTTTGCATGTATGGCACGATTCCTCTCGCGGCTTCATTTTCAAGGCAGGGCGTGAGGGACGACTATCTCGCGGCGTTTATGATGTCGAGCGTGCTGCTGAACCCGCAGCTGTTTATCTATTCGGCGGTTCTCGGTCAAACGGCGTTGTGGATTCGCTTTGTCGCGTGCTTTCTTTGCGGCGTAGCCGCGGGGTGGCTGATTCGCGTATTTTACAAGAATAAATCGTTCTTCAATTTTGAAGGCTTTGCCGAACCGATGAACCGGGATGTAGATCCCAATCCGCTCGCTCGCTTCCTGAAAAACCTCTGGCGCAATGTCAAGGCTACAGGCCCATGGTTTCTGCTTGGCATAACGCTGACGGCTCTGTATCAGCGTTATGTGCCGGCCGAATGGGTAGAGAATCTGTTTGGAAACAACGAGGGCTTTGGCGTCCTGATGGCGGCGACTATCGGCGTTCCGATGTATATGTGCGGCGGAGGAACCATACCCCTTTTGCAGGAATGGCTCTGGCAGGGAATGAGCATGGGAAGCGCCGCGGCGTTCATGATAACGGGTCCCGCGACCAAAATAACAAATCTGGGAGCGGTCAAGACCGTATTGGGGCTTAGGCGGTTTGTAATATATCTGGCGTTTACCATGCTGTTTGCAATGGGCTTTGGACTTCTGATAGACGGCATGGGTTTTTAGAAGATAATCACGGTGCGGCGCTTGAAAACGCCGGAATGTTGTGGTATAATCAAAATGTAA
>JAUNBY010000168.1 GCA_030526935.1 Clostridia bacterium | reverse complement strand
TTGAAAAGTGAATAGGTCTTCAGGGCGGGGTGAAAGTCCCCACCGGCGGTATAGCCCGCGAGCCACTTGTGGTTGATCCGGTTTGATTCCGGAGCCGACAGTATAGTCTGGATGGGAGAAGATATGGTCTTGTTTTCATTGCGTCCGGAAGACTTGTTTGTCTTTCGGATTATTTTATTGTGAGGTAATACATATGTCTGAGAAAACGAGAAAGCTTTGTAATCTGTCGATACTGGCGGCCATGGCCTACATAGCGGTGTTTCTGGTAAGGATACCCATCGTTCCCGGCGTAGAGTTTCTGAAGTTTGAACCCAAGGACGTCATAATCCTTATAGGCGGTCTCATTTACGGGCCTGTATCGGCGGCGATGCTCAGCGCGGTTGTATCTCTTATCGAGATGGTGACCATAAGCACCACCGGAATAATCGGCGCGGTAATGAACATACTTTCGTCATGCTCCTACGCCTGCATTGCAAGCCTTATCTATTCAAGAAATCGCACACTGAAGGGCGCGATCATAGGTCTCGTTTCGGGCGGACTTGTGATGACGGTGATAATGCTCTTGTGGAACTACCTTATAACGCCGCTGTACATGGGCTACCCCCGCGAGGCCGTGGCCGCCATGCTCGTGCCGGTATTCCTTCCTTTTAACCTCATAAAGGCCGCGATAAACGGATCTATCACCATGCTTATTTATAAGCCTTTGTCGCACGTGCTTCTTAAGAATACGCAGCATGTATCCCCGCCGGTCGAAAAGCGCGCGACTCTTGGCGTAATCATCGTCTCCCTTGCCATTCTCGCGACCGTAACGCTCATAGTTCTCGTAATGCGAGGCGTAATATGAGGGGAGTCGTCGTCAAAGGCAAACGCCTCGGCTCCCGACTTGGCTTTCCAACCGCGAATATAGTCCTCGAACCGGGGCAGACGCCGCCTCTGCTAAACGGCGTCTACCTGGGTCGCGTCTCAATCGACGGAAGGGATTATTATGCCATAATCAATCAGGGTCTTCATCCCACCTTCCCCGAAGGCCCAAGAACCATAGAGGCGCATATATTCGACTACGATGGCGACGCGTACTCCAAGCCCATAGAGCTTGATTATATTCAATTCATGCGCGGGGAGGAGAAATTCTCCTCGCCCGAGGCTCTCGTCGATCGCATCAGCAGCGACGTGGCGCAAGCTAAGCGCCTCGTCGCTCAAATGCGGGAACAGCCAGGCGGGAAATGCATAAAAAATCATTGACATAATGGGCATAAAAAGGTAAACTATAATAAAAATGACATCAAGGAGCGTGCGAGCCATGATAAGCTTTCCGATAGCGTATCAGCTATATTCCGCCCGAGACGAGGCGCAGCGGGATCTGGTCGGAACTCTGCGGCAAATCGCCGAAATGGGCTATGACGGCATAGAATTGGCCGGACTTTACGGTCACGACGCCGCGGAGGTCAAAAGCCTTCTCGACAGTCTCGGCCTTCGGGCAATATCCAGCCACGTACCCCTGGCGGATATAAGGCGGGATATGTTCAAGGTAATTTCCGAACATCTGAGGCTTGGCTGCGAATACATCGCCGTCCCCTATCTCGACGAACAGACTCGCCCCGGCGCCGAAGGCTTTGCCGGAGCGCTCAATACCATCTACAAATTTGGTTTCCTTTGCCGCGAGGCCGGTTTGCAGCTTCTTTACCACAATCACGACTTTGAGTTTGTAAATCTCAGCGGTATGTATGGCTTCGACTTTTTGTACGAAGCCGTACCGGAGGATTTACTCAAGCTCGAACCCGACGTATGCTGGATAAACTACGCGGGCGAGAATCCCGCCCAGTATATCCGGAAGTATTCGTGGCGCTGCCCGGTAATACATCTCAAGGACTACGTGGGCGTCAAAGGCGACGCGTCTCCTTACGCACTGATAGGCATCGACGAGGGCGAAAAGAAAAAAGACGCGCAATTCGAGTTCAAGCCCATAGGATACGGCATAGTCGATATAGCCGCTGTTCTCGAGGCATCGGTCGAAGCGGGCGCACATTGGATCGTCGTCGAACAGGACGAGTCTGTCGGCGCGACCCCTCTCGAAGCCGCGAAACTCAGCATAAACGCGCTCAAAGAAAAGTATGGCGTCAAGTCGATTGAGGAGGGATTGCAGTGAAAGGCGACGAATTGCTCAGCACGTTTAAACAGGCCTCGTCAGAACAGCGCGATTACTCACGGCGGTTAAAGATAGGCATAATAGGAACCGGATGGATAGCCGAAGCGCACGTCGAAAGCTATAAGAGAATGCCCGACGTGGACATAGTCGCCATAAGCGACCTTGTCCCCGGGAAAGCCGAGAAGTTCGCCAGGCGATATGAGATAGAATCAGCGCGCGCATATCCCGACCACAAGTCCATGCTCGCGAACGAGAAGCTCGACGCGGTGAGCGTTTGCACTTATAATACGGCGCATTGCCAGTGCACCATAGACGCGCTTGAAGCGGGAGTAAACGTGCTTCTGGAAAAGCCCATGTCAGTCACGCTCGACGAAGCGGGGAAAATGATACAGGCGGAAAAGAAGTCCGGAAAGATTCTTTCGATAGGCTTCCAGCCCCGCATGGACGCGAATATGCAGATGATAAAGAAAATAGTCGATTCGGGCGCACTGGGAACGATTTATTACATACAGACCGGCGGCGGCAGGCGTCGCGGCATTCCAAACAGCACCTTTATAGAAAAGCGCACGGCGGGCGTAGGCGCGCTTGGCGATATTGGATGCTATTCACTCGACATGGTGCTCAACGCCATCGGCTATCCCAAACCCCTGACCATCACCGGCTATACCTCCAATTTCTTCGGAACAAATACCGAATACCAAAGCCCCGATGACGCCGGGCGCTTCAACGTCGATGACTTCGCGGCGGCGTTTATACGGCTCGAGGGTGGAATAATCCTCGATTTCCGCATAGCCTGGGCCATGCATCTCGACACCCCCGGAGACACCATAATCATGGGAACCAAAGGTTCCCTTCGCATACCGTCCACCGAGTGCTGGAACGGAACCGTAGGCGGTCCCATGAAGATTTATCACGATATAGCGGGCGAGCAGGTCGAAACCGTCATACCCGTCATTGAAATGGAAGGCCCCGGGCTTTTCGACAGAAAGATACGCTCCTTCCTCGACGCCATACTCTTCGGCCTTCCGGCGCCGGTTCCCTCCAGTCAGATTTACATCAATCAGGCCATAATCGACGGTATTGTCAAATCCGCCGAGCTTGGACGCGAAATAGAAGTTGAGATACCCGAGATATGATAACCAACAGCCGCGTATTGATAACCGACACGCATGATCCACACTCCAACCTGGCTCTCGAGGACGCCCTGACAAGGGCGTCCCGCTCGGGGCTAGCCGTATTGCTTCTGTGGCAAAACGCCAATACCGTGGTAATCGGCGCGGGACAGAACGCCTGGAGGGAATGCGACTGCGAGCTTCTCAAAAAAGATGGAGGAACGCTTGCCCGGCGCTCCTCCGGGGGCGGCGCGGTGTATCACGATCTGGGCAATCTCAATTTCTCGTTTATAATGCCGCGAGAGGATTATGACGTCAGGCGGCAGTTGTCCGTCGTCGTCGAGGCGGTAAGGGCATTGGGAATAAACGCGCTTCCTACCGGAAGAAACGATATAACCGTGGACGGACGAAAGTTTTCTGGCAACGCGTTTCGAATAATGAAAAATTCCGCCGTCCACCATGGAACAATACTGGTTTCATCCGACATGTCGCTCGTCGGGCGCTATTTGCGCGTCAACCGTGAAAAGCTCGCAAGCAAGGGCGTCAAGTCGGTTCCCTCGAGGGTCGTGAACCTTTCATCGCTGGCAAACGTTTCGGTTGCGGACGTTCAGAACAGCCTCATACGCGCGTTTTGCCGGGAGTACTTCACCTGCCCGGTTGAAAAGCTCGAAAACTCGCGAATTGACGGCTTTGGCGAGGCATTTAGCAAGTATTCCGATCCCGATTGGATATATGGCGCGTCCCCCGAGGGGCGGGCGGGAATGCTGAAAAGATTCGACTGGGGAGAGGTTGAAATAGACTTTAAGGTCGTTTCGGGACATATAGCCGAAGTCCGCGCCTTTACCGACGCCATGGACGAGGCGCTCGCTGACAAGATTAAATCGGCTCTCGAAGGCTCTCAATACGGCGCGGAAGAGATGAGATCGAGGCTCTATGCCGCCCTCGATATGCCTTTCGCACGAGATGTGGCCGAATGGGTGTGCGATATATAAAAATAACGTAATAACGTTATGGCGCTCAACATGTAAGGGCTGTCGCTTCGACAGCCCTTTGCCAATCCGTTTACGCCAGAATCGAAATCATTATGAACAGTCCCGCCGCCAGCGATGAAACGAGGGATACGACGGTTATCTGAGTATTGATGGAAGGCCCGGCGGTGTCCTTAAACGGATCGCCTACGGTATCGCCTATTACGGCGGCCTTATGAGCCTTGCTGCCCTTGCCGCCGCAATTGCCGGCTTCTATGTATTTCTTCGCGTTGTCCCAAAGCCCTCCGGCGTTGGACATAAGAAGCGCGAGCATAAGCCCTGATACGATATTTCCGGCGAGGAAACCTCCGACTGCCTGAACGTTTCCGACGATTCCCGTCAAAAGCGTAAGGCCTATTGCCATAAGACCCGCGGGTACCAGTTCGCGTATCGCGCCGCGCGCGGCAATGTCTATGCACAGGTCATACTGGGGCCTGACGCCGGGCTTACCCTCGCGAAGCCCCGGTATGGTATCGAACTGCCTGTGAATCTCCCTGACCATCGTCTGAGCGTTGCGATTTACGCCAAGTATAAGCATCGCCGAGAACACCGCCGGGACGCTCGCTCCCGTCAAAATGCCAAACAGCACCATGGGATTCATCAAATCGAGCGTTATGGTAACTCCATAGCCCGCGACGGTCTCGATGAAGGCTCCCAGCAGCGCTATGACCGTAAGTCCCGCGGCGCCTATGGCAAAGCCCTTGGTTATCGCCTTTGAGGTATTTCCCGCCGAATCGAGCTTGTCGGTTATTTCGAGCACGTCGTCGCCGAGGTCGCACATTTCGGCAATGCCCCTCGCGTTATCGACTATAGGCCCGTAAGCGTCGTTTGAGATAATCATTCCGACGACCGACAGCATACCTATCGCGGCGACGGATATGCCAAGCATCGGGTAATTCCCGCCGAGGGGTTCGCATATCCGCCAGGCAAACAAAGCCGAGAGTCCTATACCCGCCATCGACGGAAGGGAGCTTAAAAGTCCATAGGAAAATCCCGAAAGTATCGTAAACGCGGGGCCGCTTTCGCAGGCGCGGGCGACCATTTTTACCGGACGCTTATCGTCGCCCGTAAAGAATTCGCTGGTCAAACCTATGACTATACCGGCGACGACTCCCAAAACCGCCGCGCCCCAAAGCCGAAGGCTATATCCGCATATCAGGCTCGCAAGGAATGTAACGATCGCGAATATCGCGCAGGTGAGGTATGTTCCGCGATTGAGCGCCTTTCCCGGGTCGCCGTCCGCGCCTATGCGAGCTAAGAGCACTCCCGCTATGGAGGCGAGAAGCCCGAGAGAACCGAAACAAAATATCAGATCGACAGCGTTGAGCGCTATTGCTATTACTATCGCGGCCGAAAACGACGCTACGTTAGAGTCGAACAGATCCGCTCCCATTCCGGCGACGTCGCCTACGTTGTCGCCTACATTGTCGGCGATGACGGCGGGATTTCGTGGATCGTCCTCGGGTATGCTCAATTCAACCTTACCCGCGAGGTCGGCGGCTATGTCGGCGGTCTTTGTAAATATTCCTCCCCCGGCTTTCGCGAAAAGCGCGAGAGAGCTTGCGCCGAAACTGAACGCCATGAGCGCCCCGGCGTCGCGGGTTACGAGATATAAAACGGCGGCGCCAAATAGCGATGACGCCACGACCGCCATGCCCATGACCGCTCCTCCGCGAAATCCCGCCATGTAAGCGGGCGCCAGTCCCTTTTCGGCGGCAAGCGCGGATTTGACGTTAGCAAGAGTGGCTATGCTTATGCCCACAAAACCCGCTATCCCCGACAGCGCCGAGCCGGACAGGTATGAAACCAGCATGACTGCATTCCTTGCAAGTCCCTTTCCCGTCCAGATAGGATTGGGATAAATAAACAGTATGACGAGCGATACCGCCGCGCAGAATATAAGCAAAGTGCGGTATTCACGCTTGAGAAACGTAAAGGCTCCGTCGCGTATGAGCTTGCCGATAGAAGTGGCATTCGCGTTATCGGACGGGAGTTGTTCGACCCACCTGTAAAAATAAACGGCGACTCCAACGGCTAAAAATGATACTACTATTGACGTAATAATCCAAAACATACTTTGCACGTCCTTTCCGATTAACTGTATGAGTGCGCAAGCGAATAAAGCCTTTGAAAAAGACTTCTCCGCTTTTATATACTATGCTCAAACGATGTTTACCGGCAAGGAGGTGCGCGATGAGGATGGCTAACGAAAAAATCCGCATGACAGATTTGCGAGAATTGCAATCTGATGCGGACAAATCCCGGTTCTCGCGAAATCGTTCCATTGCAATTACACGCAAAGAGCGCGGCGACACAACGGCACGCGTTGCGCTCGTTCCTTATCTGTTCGCTTCCGTCGCTTGGTAAAACGGATATGTAAGCGCGGTCGCCGGAAGTGCTCAGTTCATGTCGAGAGGATTCGCCATATTGACGGCGAGTAGAACACCGCGCCGCAGAAAAGGAAAATATAAACGCCAACGTCAGCAAGACGCAAAGCCCTATTCTAATGCGACGGCGTATGCAAATCCCTCCTCTGC
>JAUNBY010000167.1 GCA_030526935.1 Clostridia bacterium | reverse complement strand
ATTAGAGCATCGGCTGGATCAAATCGAGGCAATCATTAAGAAGCCGTCATTTCGCCAGAACAAAGGTCTGGGAAACGAGGTCGGCTATTATATATTCGACTACCCCGCCGGGAAAGAACTGCTCGTGCGGGAGCGCGTCGAGTATATCCGAAAGAAAAACGCCGCCGCTATCGACGGCTTTACAGTCGCGGTATTCGACCTGTACGATATAATCATAGACATACTTCTTAAAAAGGGCTATCTTGAGAAATGCCGCGAGTTTGAGAAGAGCAGGGGATTTGAGCGCGTGACTAAGTCCGTGGGAAGCGTGCTTCGCGTTACCGCCGCGGACAGCCTTATTGTAAACCACATCAAAAACAACGCGCCAAAGGATTCCGTCGTATTTATTACTGGCATCGGGAAGTGTTACCCGATCCTCCGCTCACATACGGTGCTCAACAACCTGCATCAGGCGATAGACGACATTCCCGTTGTGATGTTCTATCCGGGCAGATACGACGGGCAGGAACTGATATTGTTCGGCGAAATAAAGGACGACAACTACTATCGTGCATTCAAACTTGTAGAATAAGGAGACAGCGCAATGACGATTAAAGACCTGTTTTTCAAATCCATAGAGCGCGACATAAAAGGCGTTATCAAGGTCGGTCAGGATGACAGCGCAAACGTCAACCAGGAACTGACCGAGTACGTCGTCACGCGCGAGCTGCAAAAGCACTTTGCGGAGTTCTTCTCGAGCTACAAGCGCGGAATCCACGACACGACCGACAAGATGGGCGTTTGGATAACGGGCTTCTTTGGAAGCGGTAAATCGCACTTCTTGAAGATTCTGTCCTATCTGTTGAGCAAAAAGGAAGTGGATGGCAAACAGGCGCTGGACTACTTTGTCGAGGACGACAAAATCCGCGACAACATGGTGCTCGCTGACATGCGCTTAGCCGCCAGTATTCCAACCGACGTAGTAATGTTCAACATCGATTCCAAGGGCGAAACGACGGGCAAGCAGGCGAAAGACGCCATCGTGCTGGTCTTTCTGAAAGTCTTTAACGAGATGCAGGGCTTCTGCGGCTCCAACCCCTTCCTGGCGGATTTGGAGCGCAAGCTCTCCGAGGACGGACGGTATGAGGCGTTCACCGCCTGTTTTGAGGAAAACTTCGGCACGCCGTGGCTTGAGGCGCGCAACGATTTCGACTTCATACAGGACGACGTGGTAGACGCCTTATCGCAAATCGGCTTCATGAGCGTCGAAGCCGCGCGCAACTGGTGCGAAAAATCCACCGGCAATTACTCTATCAGCATCGAGCGCTTCGCCGAACTCGTCCAAAGGTATATCGAGAGAAAGGGCAACGATCATCACGTCGTGTTCCTCGTCGATGAAATCGGTCAGTATATCGGCGACGATTCGCGGCTCATGCTTGACCTGCAAACCCTGACCGAGGACCTGGGCACAGCCTGTCAGGGGAAAGCGTGGCTCATCGTCACAAGCCAGCAGGATATCGACGCGGTTACCAAGACGAAGGGAAACGACTTCTCCAAGATTCAGGGCCGCTTCGATACGCGATTGTCGCTGTCTTCGGCGAACGTGGACGAAGTTATCCGCAAGAGGATACTTGAAAAGACGGCGGTCGCCCGCGAAACGCTGACGCTTCTCTACGACGAGAAGGCGACGTTTATCAAAAACCTGATTCTGTTTAACGACAGCGCGGAAAAGAAGCTTTATTCAGACAGGGAAAACTTCTCCGCCGTTTATCCGTTTATCCCCTATCAGTTCAATTTGCTGGGCAGCGTTCTCACCTCCATAAGGACGCACGGCGCGTCCGGCAAGCATCTCGCGGAGGGCGAGCGATCCATGCTGGCGCTTTTCAAGGAATCGGCGGTCGCCATAAAGGACGAGCAGCCGGGCGCGCTCGTCCCGTTCCACAGGTTCTATGACGCGCTGGAGCAGTTCCTCGATCACTCGCATAAGGGGGTAATCTCCCGCGCTCTGGACAATGAAATTCTCAATCCCGGGCGCAAAGCGGACTGCTTCGACGTGGACGTGTTGAAGGCGCTGTTCCTCATCAAATACGTGAAGGAGATCACGTCGAACGTAGTCGGCATCACAAGCCTCATGGTTTCAAGCGTTGACGACGACCGTTTGGCGCTTACGCAGCTAGTCGAGGATTCGCTCAAGCGCCTTGAACGGCAGACGCTCATACAGAAAAACGGCGAGGTCTACATATTCCTGACGAACGAGGAACAGGAGATCAACCGCGCGATAGAACAGCAGACCATAGATCCGTCGGAGATAACCAGGGCGGTCGGCGAATTGATCTTTGAAGACCTGTACGACGAGAAGAAGTACCGTTATCCGGCGTTTGGCGGGCGCTATGCTTTCGCGTTCAATCAGTTTGTCGATGAGCGCCCCTACAAGGCCAATCAAAGCTATGACATATCGCTTCGCGTTCTGACGCCCAACAGCGATGAGATTGCCGACGAGACGACGCTTCGCCTGATGTCCGGTCAGAAGTGCTCCGTGCTCGTGGTGCTGCCGCCGGACAGGGCGTTTCTCGACGAGATTGGCGCGGCTATTCGCATAGAGAAATTTATCCGTTCGGACAGCCAAAACTCCATCGGGAAGTTCGAGCAAATCAAGGAAGCCAAGAAGATCGAAATGCGCGAACGTTCCAGAAACGCCAGGCTCTTCCTTGAGGAATCCCTGAAGGCCGCCACGATCTATGTCTCCGGCGATCAGGTGCAGTCGAGTTCCCGTGAAATCGCCTCGCGTATCAACGACGCGCTGGGCAAGCTCGTGTCGAGCGTCTATCACAAGCTCACCTATATCGACAAAGCGATGGGCGAGAGCGACATAAGGCAGCTGCTCAAAGCAAATGCCTCGCGGATCGCGCTGGGTATAGGCGAGGCGTCCGGCAACGCCCTCGCGTTGCTCGATGTGAATAGCTACATCAAACAAAACACCGAGCGTCACACGAAGACGTCCATGAAGACATTACTCGACCGCTTCACGAAAGCGCCCTACGGCTTTATCGAAGCGGACGTTCAATGGCTGGTGGCGAAGCTTTTCAAGGACGGAGAAATCGCGCTGTTTGTCAACAACGAGGGCGTAACGCTGCTCAGCAAAACGGAGGATGAAATCGTTCGCTTCCTCACCCGCAAGGAATACGTCGAGAAGCTTATGACGGACAAGCGCGAAAAGGCCGATGAAAAGCAGAAGCGCGCCGTTCGCGAGGTCATGAAGGAGCTTTTCCATGTCACATCGTCCGTCGACGACGACGATGCGCTGATGAAGGGCTTCATGGGTTATGCGGCAAGCCTTAAAACGGAACTGGAAAAGCTCGAAATCCGCTATAATTCGCAGACATCCTATCCGGGCAAGGCTCTGATAACAAAGGGCAAGGCGCTTTTGTCGGGCGCGCTTGATATAAGGTACGCGGGCGAGTTCTTTAACGCGGTCTGTGCAAAACGCGCATCATTCCTGGACTTCGCGGAGGATTACGCTCCGCTCAAGGCGTTTTTCGCAGGCGAGCAGTGCCAGATATTCGACAAATCGCTTATGCTCATGAAGATATACGACGACAGCAAGACTTTTATCGTCAATGCCGAACTGGATGAAACCGTCTCACAGATCAAAGCGATACTTCGCATGAGCGAGCCATATTCGCAAATCTACAAACTGCCGGAACTGAACCAGCGCTTCGCCAAGAGCTACGACGCGATTCTCGACGGACTGCTCGAACCCGCGAAGGCCGCGATTGCCGAAGCGCGAAAGCGCGTATTCGACGAACTGAGCGGAAAGCTCTGTCGTGAAAAGCTATCCGCCGGGTATATCGCGCGCTTTGCCGAACTGCTGGACAAGGCCGAATCCAGCAACAGCGTCGCCGCGCTTCAGAACATCAAGATCGAGGCGGACGCGCTCAAGGTGCGCCTGCTCAACGAGATCGCGGAGAAAGAGGCAAAACTGCAACCGAAACCCGACGATGAAGGCGGCGACAAAGAAAATCCCCTGCCGCCCGTAAAGAAACATAAAACCGTAAGCATCAAGTCCATCAACAACGCCGCGACGTGGCAGATCGAGACGAAGGACGACGTAACGCGTTATGTCACGGCGCTTGAAACGAAGCTGCTTGAAACGCTGGAGGCGGACACGGTAATCAATATCGAGTTTTAACTCCCACGATAAACTGAAACGTTGTAAGGAGACGGCACGATGAACAAAACCGCGATAAAGAACTTCGCGATATGGGCGCGCAGGAAACTCATCGGAGATATCACCTATAAAGCGGGGCTGTACGGCGTGACCGAACAGGGCGTTGCGCAAGCGGAACAGCCCGCTCAGGGGATACAGATCATACCGCTTGGCAGGGCGGGACAGACGCAAATCGAAGGTTCTGACATCGCTTTGCGCGCGGCCTTTGTCGCGGCCATCGCGCAAAAAGCCCGCGAGACGGACTACAAGACCGCTTTCCAGACAGTCGTCGAGCAGATTGCCTATACGTGG
Organism: Clostridia bacterium; assembly: GCA_030526935.1. GTDB lineage: Bacteria > Bacillota > Clostridia > Christensenellales > Aristaeellaceae > JAUNBY01. The sequence continues at coordinate 2,329 of JAUNBY010000167.1, read as the reverse complement.
TTTAACCGCCTTATCGCCATACGCTTTATGGAGGTCAACGGGTATTTGCCGTCAGGCGTTCGCGTGCTTTCCTCCGAAAACCCCGCGAAGCTCGAGCCGGATTTTGTCACGACGCCCTTTGACGCGGAGTTATCCTTCACCGACAAAGAGCGCGAGCGCGTGTTGAAACTCAAGGACGCAAACAGGCTTGACGAGCTTTTCCGTATGCTGTTCATCAAACAGTGCAACGCTTTGGGCGAGGTTCTGCCGGGGCTGTTTGAGAAGGTCGAGGACTATACGGAGTTGCTGTTGACGCTTTCCTTCACGGACAAGGACGGCGTGGTATACCATTTGACGCACGACATAGCCCAGGACGACTTTGACGTGACAAAGGGCGGACAGGTCGAGATCATCGGCTGGATGTATCAGTATTACAACACCGAGCCGAAGGACGAAGTTTTCGCGCTTCTCAAAAAGAACGTCAAGATCACCAAGGAGCGCATACCCGCCGCGACGCAGTTGTTCACGCCGGACTGGATCGTGCGCTACATGGTGGAGAACAGCCTTGGCAGGCTTTGGGTGGAGGGGCGCCCTAACGACGAATTGAAGTCCGGGTGGAAATACTACCTTGAGGAAGCCGGGCAGGAACCCGCGGTACAGGCGCGGCTGAAAGAGATTCGCGCGCAATACGGTAAGATGCAGCCCGAGGACATACGCTGCATAGACCCCTGCATGGGCTCGGGACACATACTGGTCTGTCTGTTCGACGTGCTTATGCAGATATACGAGACGCGGGGCTATACGCGGCGCGACGCGGTGAGAAGGATTATCGGGAATAATCTCTATGGGCTGGACATCGACAATCGCGCGGCGCAGCTCGCGTATTTCTCGGTGATGATGAAGGCGCGTCAGTACGACAGCCGCTTTCTCTCGCGCAAACTGGATAACGGCAAGCCCGATATACATAAGCCCAACGTCTACGCCATACGCCAGAGCAATGATCTGGACAAAGACATGGTCAACTATTTCACGGGCGGCGACAAAAAGCTCAAGGGCTATATGGACGCGCTGATTCATGATATGCAGGACGCCAGGGAATACGGCTCGATTATCACCGTATCGCAGGTCGATTTCGACGCTCTCTACAACCGCTTCGACGCGCTCTGGGACGAGATGAGCCTATATAAAACGATGCTCATGGACGAGCTTCTGCCCTTCGTCAGGGTGGCCGAGGCGCTTGCGCAGAAATACGACGTGGTGGTGACCAATCCGCCGTATATGGGGTCGAGCGGGATGGGCGACGACTTGTCGAAATTCGTAAAGAACCACTATCCCGACAGCAAGAGCGACTTGTTTGCCGTGTTTATCGAGCGATGCGGAGAAATGACAAAGAAAAACGGCTATCAGGCGATGATTACCCAGCACGCGTGGATGTTCCTGTCCAGCTTTGAAAAACTCCGCGGCAAGCTGATGGCGCGCGATACAGTGAACATGGCGCACCTTGGCGCGAGGGCGTTTGAGGAAATCGGCGGCGAGGTCGTGCAGACTGCGTCTTTTGTCATGCGCAATGGGCGTGAAAAAGGGTATAAGGGGACATACTGCCGCTTGATAGAACCTGCGAGCCAGCAAGGGAAAGAAGATATGTTCCTTGCGGGAGATAATCGCTATGTCGCTTGTCAGGATAACTTTGCGAAGATTCCGGGTGGGCCGGTGGCGTATTGGGCAAACAAAGCAATAATATCTGCTTTTGAAAAGAAAATTTCTATTCATAGTATCGCTAGACCAAGACTCGGATTTGCTACAGGCGACAATGATCGTTTTATGCGATTTTGGTTTGAACCTTCTCACGAACGTATTGGATATGGTTTTTGTGATAGAAACGCAGCTCAAACCGGTGGAAGAAAATGGTTTCCGACAAATAAAGGTGGATCATATCGAAAGTGGTATGGAAACTTTGATTTAGTTGTAAACTGGGAGAATGATGGTTATGAAATAAGAAATTTTAGGGATGATACTGGTTACTTAAGGTCACGTCCACAGAATCTTGATGAGTGTTTTTGCGATGGAGTAACGTGGACGGTAATCTGTAATCATAGCTCATTTAGATATTCACCAAAAGGCATGCTCTATAATAACAAAGGGCCTATTCTTGGAAAGAGAGATGATGAAATCAATTACTTGGTATTAGGTTATTTGAATACATGCGTAGCAGAGTACATTCTTCAAATTCTTTCTCCGACCCTTGGTTTTGAGGCTGGTTATATAAGTAATTTGCCGTATGTTTCTCAACAGACACTAAAGAATTATGAAGTATTACTTGTCAAAGAATGCATTTCATTGTCTCGTTCTG